>PUMA01000024.1 GCA_003551155.1 Desulfonatronospira sp. | reverse complement strand
CACTGTCCCGGTCCCTGTCCGTATTTTCCTCTGTGCTTCTGGTCCCTGCTCTTTTCTCTTCCTGTCTCAACTCTTCTTTCATGGGCGGCAGTTCCTCGCCGCGCATCAATCTCTCCACCTCCACCCCGGTAAGGGTCTCCCTGTCCAAAAGGGCCTCAGAAAGCCGGTGAAGTGCATCCATGTTCTCTTTTAAAAGCATCTTGGCCCGGTCATAAGAGTCCTGAACTATTCTCTTCACCTCGGCGTCGATGAGCTTGGCCGTATCCTCACTGTACTCCTTGTGCTGCACGAACTCTCTGCCCAGAAAAACCTCTTCGCCCCTGCCTCCAAAAGACAGCGGCCCCAGGGTCTCGCTCATGCCCCACTCGCAGACCATTTTTCTGGCCATCTTGGAGGCCCTTTCTATATCATTCCCTGCTCCGGTAGTCATCTGGTTGAAGACCAGCTCCTCAGCAACACGGCCTCCCAGCAGCACGGACAGGTTGTTTTCCAGGTAGGTCTTGGAGAAATTGTGCCTCTCATCCTCAGGAAGCTGCATGGTTACACCCAGGGCCCGGCCCCTGGGTATTATGGACACTTTATGAATGGGGTCCGTGCCCGGCAGCAGCTTGGCCACAAGGGTATGGCCAGCCTCATGATATGCAGTGGTCCTTTTTTCTTCTTCGCTTAAGATAATGCTTCTTCTTTCCTTGCCCATGAGTACCTTGTCCTTGGCGTCTTCAAAGTCTTCCATGCTCACCTGGTCCTTGTTCTTTTTGGCTGCATGCAGAGCAGCTTCATTGACCAGATTTTCAAGGTCGGCCCCGGAAAAACCCGGGGTTCCCCTGGCAATCACCTCCATGTCCACCCCTGGGGCCAGGGGAGTCCTGCGGCTGTGAACTTCCAGAATCCTTTTGCGTCCTGCCAGGTCCGGATTGGGAACCACCACCTGACGGTCAAAGCGCCCTGGCCTCAGCAGAGCAGGGTCAAGCACATCAGGACGGTTGGTAGCAGCAATGAGAATGACCCCTTCATTGGATTCAACCCCGTCCATCTCCACCAGGAGCTGGTTAAGAGTCTGTTCCCGCTCATCATGACCTCCGCCCAGGCCTGCTCCTCTCTGCCGTCCTACCGCATCAATCTCGTCGATAAATATCAGACACGGGGCATTTTTTTTGCCCTGGACAAACAGGTCCCTGACCCTGGAAGCTCCGACTCCCACAAACATTTCTACAAAATCCGAGCCGGAAATGGAGAAGAAGGGCACACCGGCCTCGCCGGCCACCGCCCTGGCCAGCAGGGTCTTGCCGGTTCCTGGAGAGCCCACCAGCAGGACTCCCTTGGGGATACGTCCCCCCAGCCGGGTGAACTTCTTGGGATCACTCAGAAAATCAACTACTTCGGTCAGCTCATCCTTGGCTTCGTCTACTCCGGCCACATCCTCAAAGGTAACCCGGGTACTCTCCTGGGCCACCAGCTTTGCCTTGGACTTGCCAAAGGACATGGCCTTGCCTCCCCCTCCCTGCATCTGGCGCATGAAGAAAATCCACACAGCAATGAGCAGCAGGATAGGAAACCAGGAGATCAGGATGGTTACCAGCATGGAGCCTTCATCTTCGGGCTCGGCTTCCACCTGGACATTGTTTCTAAGCAGCAGGTCAACAAAATTGGGATCATCAGGATGAAAGGACAAAAACCTCTGCTCATCAAATGTAACCCCGGATACCTCCTGGCCCTTTATCTTCACCGCCATGACCTCGCCCTGCTCAATTTTGTCCAGCAGTTCTGTATATGTCAGTTTCAGTTGCTGTTCCTGGGGCTGGTTGAACATATTAAAAAGAAGGATCAACACCAGAGAAATAGTCGCCCAGAGCAACAGGTTCTTGGAAAAGGTGTTCAATATCTTACCTCCAGAAAACGGATCAATTATTTATCTCTTGCCTAATCTGTTGATGGTTGTTATTTTTAAGCTTGAGGAAGCGTTACGTCACCGGTGTGGCGCCTGGACTTCAAATCCAGAGGAACGGTTAGTCCCGTTCGGTAGGTTCGACTCCTATACGCTTCCGCCATTTTTTCTGTCCAGCCATAACCTGAAAGCCTGGACCTGCCTGTCTACGGAATCCGGTCCTGTGCCTCCCGGTGAATTCCTGCGTTCCACAGCCCTTTGATAATCCAGCACATGGAACACATCCTGCTCGATGAGACGGGAAAACTCCTGCAGTTCTCTCAGAGAAAGATCTTCCAGGGCTACGCCTTTTTCCTCGGCAAAAGCCACAATCTGACCGGTGAGGTGATGGGCCCTGCGAAAGGGCATACCCCTGGCGGCAAGGTAGTCAGCAAGCTCTGTGGAGTTTAAATATCCCTTTTTCAGCGCCTTTAGCATGTTTGACTCATCAAACCGGATCTCAGACATCATGCCGGCCATAACCTGCAGGGAAGCACTGACGCTTATGTGGGCCTGGATGAAAGGCTCTTTATCCTCCTGCATATCCCTGTTGTAAGTTAGAGGCAGGGCTTTCATGGTGGTCAGAAGAGCTACCAGCCGGCCAAAGACTCCGCCGGTCTTCCCCCGGACAAGCTCAGCTACGTCCGGGTTCTTTTTCTGGGGCATGATGGAAGATCCCGTAGCATATGCTTCTGGCAGTATTATAAAACCGAAACCAGGGTTTGACCAGAGGATAATTTCCTCTCCCAGCCGGCTTAGATGCATCATGATCATGGAAGCCGCAAAAAGGGCCTCAAGGGCAAAGTCCCGGTCGCTGACCGCGTCCATGCTGTTGCTGAAAACTTCGGAAACCCCGAGTTCCCCGGCCACCATGCTGGGATCCAGAGGATAGGTGGTTCCGGCCAGGGCTGCAGCTCCCAGTGGAGAGACTCTTATCCTGGGCAGGGCGTTTTCTATCCGCTGATGATCGCGCCGGAGCATCTGTGCGTAGGCCAGAAGATGGTGGGCCAGACTCACGGGCTGGGCCGGCTGAAGATGCGTATAACCTGGCAGAAGAGTCCGGGCGTGCTCTTCAGCCCTGTTCACCAGAACGGATATAAGTTCCCGGATATCCTCCTGCCATTCTGCTGCAGCCTGGGATACGTAAAGTCTGAAGTCCAGGGCCACCTGGTCGTTACGGCTTCTGCCGGTATGCAGTTTCTGCCCGGGCTCGCCAATGAGGTCTGTCAGCCGTTTTTCAATATTCATGTGCACATCTTCAAGCCCGGGATCCCACTCAAAGCAGTCCTGTTCCACTTCTTTGCGGATCTGATCAAGGCCTTGCAAGATATTTTCCAGTTCCTGCCGGGTGAGTATTTTCTGTGCAGCAAGCATCCGGGCATGGGCCCTGGATCCTGCCAGATCCTGCAGGGCCAGAAACCGGTCATGGTCCAGGGACTGGGTAAAGGACTCCACCATGGAAGAGATGCCTGCGGTAAACCTGCCGCCCCATAGCTTTTGAGTATGTATATTTTTCATTGTCGGATTTCGTTATAAATAAGAAAAGAACATTCCAGATACACCGGCTACTGTTCAGAATAATCAAAGGAATCATGCAAAAAAGACCTGATACATGGGAAGAAAAAAAATATATATTTTTATTGCCCCGTAATTTTTTTTGTCTTCCTGAGACTGTTTACAGACATGAGCCTCAACCCCTGCAGGCGGATAAACCCGGCTGCATCCTGCTGATTAAAAACCTGGTCCTGTTCAAAGGTGGCCAGTTCGGGATTGTACAGTGAATTGGGCGAACGCCTGCCCAAAGGGTATATGCTGCCCTTGTATAACTTGAGCCGCACCTCACCGGTAACATTTTCCTGAATCCTGTCCATCAAAGCCTGCAGAGCCTCCCTTTCAGGGGAAAACCAGAATCCGTTGTAGACCAGCCGGGAATATTGAGGTACCAGCTCATTTCTTAAATGCAGGGTCTCCCGGTCCAGGCAAAGCCCTTCCAGATCGCGATGGGCTGCATAAATAATGGTTCCGCCCGGGGTTTCATAAACCCCTCTGGATTTCATCCCGATAAACCGGTTTTCCACCATGTCAAGACGGCCTATGCCGTGCCTTCCGCCGATTCTGTTCAATCTTTTGACCAGCTCCAATGATCCGGTGCTCTGGCCGTCAAGGCTGACCAGGTTCCCTCTTTCAAAGCCGAGAGTTATTTGCTGAGGCTCGTCAGGAGCTTTTTCCGGGGGCACTGCCAGATGGTAGCTGCCCTCCCCCGGTTCGGACCAGGGGTCTTCCAGTTCAGCTCCCTCAAAGGAAAGATGCAGCAGGTTCCGGTCACAGCTGTATAGCTTTTCCGGGGTCACAGGTACAGGAATACGATTTTGCCGGGCAAACTCCAGCAGGTGGGTCCTGGAATGCAGATCCCACTCCCGCCAGGGAGCAATGATCCTCAGGGACGGCTCCAGTGCCATTATGGTCAGCTCGAAACGAATCTGATCATTGCCCTTGCCAGTAGCTCCATGTGCCACTGCCTGGGCTTTTTCCTCCAGGGCTATCTCGGCCATGCGTTTGGCAATAAGGGGTCTGGCAATGGATGTACCCAGAAGATATCTGCCCTCGTAAACAGCCCCTGCTCTGAACAAGGGCCAGACAAAATCCCGGACAAACTCCTCCTGCAGATCCTCAATATACGCCTTGGAGGCACCAGTGGACAAGGCTTTCTCTTCCAGGCCTTCCAGCTCTTCTTCCTGGCCCAGATCAGCGGTAAATGTGATCACCTCACAAGCGTACTTCTTCTGGATCCACTTAAGGATCACTGAAGTGTCCAGCCCGCCGGAGTACGCCAGTACCACCTTATCAAGCCTTTCCATGCATCTTTACTCCTTATATATCCATTCAAGAACAGCTTTCTGCATGTGCAGCCTGTTTTCCGCCTGATCCCAGACTATGGAGCGCTCTCCTTCCATGACCTCTTCAGAAATTTCCTCACCTCTGTGCGCAGGAAGGCAGTGCAGAACCCTGGCATCGCTGTGTGCCCACTTCAGCAGCTCATCATTCACGCAGAACCCGGCAAAGGCCCGGGCCCGGGATGCCTGTTCATGTTCATGACCCATGGAAGCCCAGACATCGGTATTTATGTAGTTCGCACCATCCACGGCCTCTCTGGGATCATGGGTCAAATGTACACGAGCCCCCAGATCTTTTGCCCGATTTAAAACATCCTTTCTGGGCTCAAACCCCCTGGGTACAGCCAGGGTAAGCCTGAAAGGAAAATGGACCGCGGCATTGATCCATGACTGGGCCATGTTGTTGCCGTCCCCCACCCAGGAGATTTTAAGTTCTTCAAACCTGGGAGTCCGCTCATAAATGGTCAGAAGATCGCTCATGACCTGGCAGGGATGAAATTCATCGGACAGGGCATTGATCACCGGTATAGATCCATGCGCGGCCAGCTCTTCAAGATTTTCCTGGCCGTATGTACGTACCACCAGACCCTGAGCGTACCTGGACAAAACTCTTGCCGTATCCCTTAAGGGCTCGCTGCGTCCCAGTTGGGAGTCAGCCGGAGTCATGAATACATGATGTCCTCCCAGATGATTTATGCTGACTTCAAAAGAAACCTTGGTCCGGGTGGATGCTTTCTCAAACAACAGAATCATGGTCTTGCCCTGGAGGATGCCGGAGCGAAAGTCATTCATCTTCATCCATAAAGCTCTTTTTACCAGATTGTGGGCCTGCTCCCTGGGAACGTCCAGAATGCTTAAAAAATCCTTTTTCATGTATTCCTCGCCAGCAATTATTCGCCTGCAAAAAGTCGAAATGCAGATGGTTAGCTCTAACTAGATGTCAGTTAACTCTTTGATTTTGCTGTCTTCTGGCATCTGCCATCTGTCTTCTAGTGCCTGCAAAATGACTTTTTGCAGGCACATCTGCAATGAGCTTAAGCCGGGATTCAGCGCTTCAAGTTTGCACAGACAACCGTTTCCGCTCCCCGCTATAGTTTCTGCCCGGGGCGCCGCCTCTTTTGGAATGGCTTTTTATAATAGAACGCGGGAAGAGTCGGAGCATAAAAGAATTATATTGCCTTATCAGACAAAAGTTGTAAAGACTGAATAAGCCTGACCGCACCAGAAGGCAGCATAAATCTCTAAATTTAGAATCCGCTCTCTGTTTGCAAAAAACATAAAAGCCTGTTAAGGAGATGTACCATATTGCATTATCGCTTCCAGACAATGGCATAAATCATTTTTGGGATGTTGATGACCCTTATCCAAACCCACCATGGAGAAACAGTATGGTCAACAATTTATACAATCTGATCATCAGCGATGTTACAAGGCTCTGTTACAAGAGCTGCCTCAATTATTTTCCCTCAGACTCAGTGATTCTCGATGTGGGCATAGGCAACGGAATCATGCTCAAAAAAAATCACTATCTGATCAAAAAGAAAAATCTGCGCATTACAGGCCTGGACATCAACAAGCACTATCTTGAGCACTGCAGAAAACTGATCCAGGCCTTTGACCTTGAACAGCATGTGGATGTCCGGCACCAGTCCGTGACCAGCTACTCACCGCCCCATGACAATTATTTTGACTATGTATTCTTTGGAATGAGCTTTATGCTGCTGGACGACCAGAAAATGGTCCTGGAGAGGGCCAAGAGATGGCTTAAACCTTATGGAGAGATGATTTTTTTCCAGACCATGTTTAAAAACAGATCCAAGGTCATGGATTTTATCAAGCCCAGGCTCAAATTTTTAACCACTGTTGATTTTGGCCGTGTCACCTATGAGAGCGACTTTTATGCACTCCTGGATCAGGAAAAACTGTCCCGGTCCAAGGATATGCTGCTGAAGAAAAACGTGTTCAAGGGAGAGTGCCGCATGATCGTCACCCATCTTGAAAGCTCCGTACACCAGTAGCATTAAAAGCCAGTGCCGCTGCCGGACCTTGCTTTATCCCGCCTAACCCACTGCCTGATCACAGATCAAAGACGGTCCGGTCCTGATACTCTGACTGCTTGCCCTTGTTCCAGGACTTTACCGGTCTGTAATAACCAACCACCCGAGTATAGACCTCGGTCTCCCGGCTGCAGCTGGGACAGACCTCCTGTTCTCCGGATAAATATCCGTGTTCCTTGCACACCGAGAATGTAGGTGTAATGGATATGTAAGGAATCCTGGTCATGGTCATGGCCTTGATTATGAAGTTTTTCAGGGCTTCCAGGTCGGCCACTGCCTCGCCCAGGAATGTATGAAAAACCGTGCCTCCGGTGTACATGGTCTGGAGCTTGTCCTGGTGTTCCAGGGCCTGAAAAACATCCCTGGTGGCGTTAACTGGCAGGGTAGTGGAGTTGGTGTAGTAAGGGACACCGTTGCCTGAGGCATGAATCTGACCGTAGAGTGACTTGTCTATCTTGGCCAGGCGATAGCTGGTGCCCTCGGCCGGGGTCGCTTCCAGATTATACAGGTACCCTGTGCTTTCCTGATAACCCACAGTGAGTTCCCTCAGATGGCTGAGCACTCTCTGCATAAGCCTGGTACCGGCCTCTGTTTCAATACCCTTGCCCAGCAGGTTCATGCATGCCTCATGCCCCCCGATAAGCCCGATGGTGCTGAAATGATTTTTAAGTCCGTTTTTGAGATATCTCCTGGAAAAAGGGAACAGTCCCCGATCCATGTTGTCGGTTATGAGCTTTCTTTTGAATTCCAGGCAGTCCCTGGCCAGGCTCGCGTATTCAGTGATGATGTCCAGAAAGTCCTCTTGACCCTGGGCCAGAAAAGCAAGTTTGGGCAAATTCAGGGTGACCACCCCGATGGAACCTGTGAGATCCCCTGCTCCAAAAAGCCCCCCGGTACGTTTTTTGAGTTCCCTGAGATCCATCTGCAGACGACAGCACATGGAGCGGACATCTTCCGGCTTGAGGTCTGAATTGATGAAATTCTGAAAATAAGGCGCCCCGTATTTGGCTGTTAGCTCCAGAAGGAGCCTGCCCACCCGGCTGTCCCAGGGAAAATCCTTGGTGACGTTGTATGTGGGAATGGGAAAGGAAAAGATCCGGCCGTGATAATCGCCCCTGAGCATGACCTCCAGGAATGCCCGGTTGATCATCTCCATTTCCGGGACAAAATCTCCATAGGTATCATCAGTGATCTTTCCTCCCACCATGGCCCCTTCTCCGGCGATATGTCCGGGAGGAACCAGATCAAAGGTCAGGTTGGTAAAGGGACTCTGTCCTCCCCACCTGGAGGTGGTGTTCAGGTTGAACACGAACTTCTGCATGGCCTGCCTGACCTGATCATAATCCAGTCCGTCGTGGCGGACAAAAGGGGCAAGGTATGTATCCACATTATTGAAGGCCTGGGCTCCGGCCCATTCATTCTGAAGCGTCCCCAGAAAATTGACCATCTGGCCCAGGGCCGAATCAAAATGTCTGGCAGGCCCTGAAGAACATTTGCCCTCCAGGTTGAAACCCTCCAGCAGGAGATCGCGCAGGCTCCATCCTGCGCAATACCCGGCCAGGCCGAAAGACAGGTCATGTATATGGAAATAGCCGTGCTCATGGGCCAGGCGCACTTCTTCAGGATACTTTTCCAGGGCATATCTCGCCTGGACCGAGCCTGAAAGATGCAGCATCAGCCCCTGGAATGAATGGGTCATATTGGCATTTTCCTTGACCCTCCAGTCGGATTTGTGCACGTAGCTGTCAATGATCTCTCTGATGTTCAGAAAGGCCTGGTCCTGGGAACGCAGTTCCCTTCGCTTTTCCCGGTAGATGATGTATTTCTTGGCCACATCAAAGAGCCTGGACTCCATGAGCACCTTCTCCACCATATCCTGGACAGTTTCCTGTTCAGGCACCTCAAGATCGCCCAGTTTGCCCTCCACTTTCCTGGCCAGGCGAGAAGCAAGAAGAGGGTCCTTGATGCCGCTGGCCTTAAGCGCCTTTAATATGGCCTGGGCAATCCGGTCCAGTGACCAGGATTCCAGCCTTCCGTCTCTTTTCTTGATCTGCTTGGGCATGGCTTTTCAATCCTTTTTAAAAAGTTGCCTGATGTATTCTGGGCGGCATGTAAGCCTGGACTTTCAGATCAATGCCCTTAGGCAGATATGACCTTACGGTCTGGATGTCTTTATCAGTCAATGCAGGGACCCTGGTGCACCTGAACAGGAACCTTTCCGGACAGCTCCTGGCCAGCTCAAAAATTTCTCCCAGACACTTTTCCGCCTGGCCGGGGCCTGCATAACCTCCGCTCAGATCAGGATACATATCCCAGGGCCCTTTGATATCAACAGCGATGATCCTGACCTGATCATATTCCAGGGCTTTCCTCACCGCCTCCGGCCTGAAGCCATTGGTATCCAGCTTGAGGGGAAGCCCTGCTTCCAGGAGATCCCGCAGGAGAACATCAAACCGGGGAAGGATGGTAACCTCGCCCCCGGACAAAACCAGTCCATCCAGCCATTTTCTGTTTCTGGCGATCCTGCCCAGAGTTTCCGTGCAATCCAGGCAGGAGGTTTGATCAGGATTCCAGGACAGGAAGGCATTGTGACATGTGGGGCATCTCAGGTTGCAGCCACCGAAAAAAAGCACGGCACTGATCATGCCCGGCCAGTCACAAAGGCTGAAGGGCTGATAACCCCTCAACATTTGCCAGGGATTGAGATCCGGATCCTGCATGATGTCATGCTCCGCTGAAACATGCATTCGGAGCCCGTGGATCTTTGTCCCCATGTCCTCGCACAGGGAAAAAGTTAGCGGACAAGACTCTGGGCAGGTCTTCTGGCTCGCCCCAACTTCAGCCGGCCTTCCCATCCCCCGCACTTACTTTTTTCTTATGGAAAATAACGTGTTAGAAAAGTAAGTACTGAGGTTAGTGACCAAAATACGACTAAAAGATTTTCAGGGCTTACAGCGGCGGGACCGCTCCGGACTTTCACCGGGATTCCCTGTTAAGGCCTTGCAGCCGCCCAAAGCAAACTTAAACATATT
>PUMA01000052.1 GCA_003551155.1 Desulfonatronospira sp. | reverse complement strand
GGCTGCGCACGGATGCAAACCGCAGCCGCTGGACAGAGGCCACTGCCCACCGCGCCCCGCACAAGCCCTTTCTGCTTTTGTCGGTAATGGACCTGGCCGCCCAGGGCGAACTGACTTCCCCATTTATTGAGCCCGGCTTTGATCTTATTGAACGCTTTGCCAGGTACTGGGACCTGGTGCGGCCTCCCAGCGGAAAGTGCAACATGGCCTACCCTTTCTTCCATATGCGCAGCGAGGGGTTCTGGCGCCTGGTTCCCAGGCCTGGAAAAGAAAACCAGGTCCATGAAGGCATCACATCTTCCATAACCAGGCTGAAAACAGTGGTCATGGGCGCTGAAATTGACCCGGAACTGTTTCAGCTGATTTCCGGGCACAACAGCAGAGATCTGTTATGGAGCAATGGGACAGTTCATTATATGTTTAACAGTCCCTTAAAGGGATAAAAGGGCTGGGAGGCAAGTAATGCCGTTGAAGTTACTGGCAATAGGCGATTTACACCTTGGTCGAGTACCCGGTCGTTTACCTGATGACTTGTTGTCACGAGCTTCCCAGTTCGGCCCCACTGGTGTTTGGCACCGAATAGTTGACGCTGCTGTCCACAACTCTGTTCACGCGGTGCTTCTTGCTGGCGATGTGGTCGAAGAAGCAACTGATTTTTTCGAGGCCTACCGGGAATTATTCACCGGGGTCAAAAGACTGCTGGAACAGGACATAAGAGTTCTGGCGGTAGCCGGAAACCACGATGTCCAAGTTTTGCCCCGCCTTGCCGAGCAGTTAGACGGGTTTACCCTTCTTGGCCGGGATGGCCTTTGGGATAAGTTCACTTTGAAGTCCGGGGCTGAAGCCTTGACTGTGCATGGGTGGTCCTATCCCAGAAGCGTGATCACAACCAGCCCCCTGGAGAATCATGAATTCGAGCGCGGTCCCGGTGTGAACCTGGGGCTTTTGCACTGTGATCGTGACCAGACAGCTTCTTCATATGCCCCGGTAAGCTCAAGAGAACTCCTGAATTCCGTTCTAGAAGGTTGGCTGCTTGGCCATATCCACGTTCCGGACAGGTTGTCCACTGATCAACCTATAGGATACCTGGGTTCTGCCACCGGTTTGGATCCAGGACACCAGGGTGCCCGGGGGCCGTGGTATATAGCCGTAGAAAAAGGAAATATCGCCTTGATGGAGCATTGGAGACTGGCTCCACTGCAATGGGAGCGCTTACAAGTGGATCTGACCGGCATCCAGGCAGCCGAGGACGCCCGGGATAGACTGCTGGATTCTATCAACGAGCTGGACAGATCCCTATCCGCTTACACCACCCCGCCTGAAGCGACTGGAATTCGGGTTACCCTGACCGGGCGTACCCGCTTAAGAGATTCGGTAGAGGAATTATTATCTCGGGAGGACCTTAGCGCCCTGTATACTGGTAGCGGCCGCATTCGTTATTTCGTGGAAAACCTCGCCTGTTCAATATATCCGGAACTGGATATCACCCAGCTGGCCACACGGACTAATCCCCCTGGACTTCTGGCTAGACGGCTGCTGATCCTTGAACGGGATCCTGCTGATAGGCAGCGCCGGGAACTGTTGCAGGAAGCGCGCAGCTATCTGGCTGAAAGGGCAAACAAGGCTTATTGGCAACCACTGCAAGCCCGCAACACCCTCCAAGAGGATGAAAAGGTGGCTGAATGGCTGCATGCTGCCGGTCTTGCAGCCCTGCACCGACTTCTGGCCCAAAAGGAGGAGCCCGGATGAAACTGCAACGGCTGGCAATTACTTATCTGCCCGGTTTCCCCCAGGGCTTGGTGCTGGATGATTTTGGGCCAGGCCTAAATGTGGTCACCGGCCCCAACGCTTCCGGCAAAAGCAGCCTGATACGCGCCTTGAGGTACTTGATAGACCCGTCTGCCATGACCCAGGGTGGGCCGCTCATGCTTCAAGGGGAATTCGTATCCGGTCCCAATACCTGGAAGGTAATCCGGACCGGCACCCAGACAGTTTGGGAAAAAAACGGCAGACAAGCTGACCCTCCCGCAGTTCCTGGAGGCGATTTCCTGCACTGCTACTGGCTGGCCATGGATGATCTGCTCGAGGAAGGCGGAACTGAAAAGGTTATTCTGGAGCGCTTGCGCAGGGAGTTGTTCGGAGGGTTTGACCTGGAGGCTGTGCGTAGTGATCCCCTTTTTGATATCGGGCCTCGCTTCGGCCAGAAGCAGGAACATGTTTGGCGACAAAAGAACCAGAAACTGAGGAGGATCACTCAGGACTATGAGTCCCTGGACAGGGAGCGCACTGGCTTGCCTGATCTGGAGCATGCAGTTCAGGAAGCGGATGAAGCCGGTACCAGGGCGCAAAAGGTGAAAAGCGCTCTGGAATGGCTTAGAGCCGGGCGGGAACTCAAAGCAGCAGAGGCCAGCCTGCAAACATTTCCTGAGGACATGGAGCTGCTAAAAGGGGACGAGATTGAACGTTTAGAAGAACTTGAGGGGGAGTTGGACGGTTTACATGATGAGCAGCTGGAAGCTCAGAAAAAGCAGGATCAGGCAAATGCAGATCTCGAAAAAACCGGCCTTGATGAGCACCCGCCTACTCAAGCCGATATGGAGGCCCGAAGGCAAGATCTGAATAAAGCCCTTGAACACGAAAGAAAGCTAACAGACTTAAGTGAGAGGCTGGTAGATGCCCGGGCGTCGGAAATAGTAGCCGCAGAAGCGTTGGGGGTCGAGGGAGAACATGTTCCCTGCCTTGATCCAAAGAGTGTGGATCGAGCCGTGGAGATAGCTGAAGAACTGCGCCGCAAAGACCGGCGGGTAAAGGAGCTTGAAGAGAAAATCGGCGTACAGCCTCCGGATCCGGATTTAAAAAAGGCAAAAGAAACACTGGTTCAGGAGCTTCGGCGCTGGCTGCGGCAGGGGGATCCTTCCCGTCTTCTCTGGTTGATCGTTGCCGGGATATCTGGATTGATGTTTACCTTGGCAGCCGCTGTAACAAGCGGAATTTCCAGCGACTTTGTCACTGTATTGTTGTGCGCAGCCGCTTCCATTTCTGTGGGTAGCATTATCTGGCAGGTCATGGGTATGCGCAGCATCCGGATGGAATCTGAAAGGCGGGTATCAGAGCAAACAATAGAACAACCGGAGTCATGGACTGTAGAGACGGTCAATGCAAGACTCCAGGGCCTTGAAGAAGAGCTGGCAGCCGTAAGGCTTCAGGAAGAAAAGGCCAGCCATGCTGATCATTGGCGTAATGAGTTGAACTCTATTCGGAAAGAATTTGAGAAACTAAAGCAAGAAAAGAGTGACCTGGTTAAGGAAATCGGTTTTGATCCTTACGTAAGCGGAGAAAGGCTGGCTAGATTTCTGGAACTTGCCAGAAGGTTGGACGAGGCCCGCATGCAGTGCACTAAGATTGAAATACAGATTGAGCAGGAGGCTCTGGGAATCAGGGAAAGAAAGTCAAGAATTATTGATTTTTTGCAGGCCCACGGGATCAGTTTTGAGAACAGGCCATCGGATCTGGCCACTCTTAAGGCCTGTTTCCAAGATCTGGATCAGCGCATACAGGATTGGAAAGAATCAACCCGAGTGATTGATGAAACAGAAGAGAAACTGGACATTTCGAAATATAAAGAGAAGAAAAAACAAGAGGCCCTGGAAAAAGTGTACATTAATGCCGGACTGAAACCCGGTGAGCATCAAATATTGCTGGAGCGGGTCCAGCAGCATGCTTCCTATCGTGAAGAGTTTGAGAAATGGCGCAATGCTGTTATCCGGGAGCAGGAGCGAAAAAGCGGATTGGAACAGGAAGCTGAACTGGTGGAAATGGTGTACAACGATGATGAGGCAGGTTTGAAATCCCTGGAGAATCAACTCCGAGAAAAGGCCCGAAATGCAGAGGAACTGCGCAGCAAACGCGAGAACCTCAAGCTCCGTCTGGATAGGGCCGGCCAGGACCGGGCCCTGGAGACAGCCAGGCTGGAACAGGAACAGGCCCTGGAAGCCTTGCAGGATTCTTTCCAAAAGGCCATGGTTGCCGGTGCAGGACACTTTTTGCTGGATTCCACCGCCAGGGAACACCGCAGCGAACATGAACCCAGGGTGCTTTCCGCAGCCAGGGAGCGCCTTGTCCGCTACACACAGGGCCGCTACGTGCTGACCCTGGACGAATACAGGGGCATCCTGATCCAGGATAGGGTTCAGGATATTCTGCAAGGACCTGCGGAGCTCTCCACCGGGACGCGGATGCAGCTTCTCATGGCTTTGCGCCTGGCCTGGACTGCTGTGCTGGAAGAAGAGAATGAACCTTTACCTGTTTTTTTGGATGAGGCCTTGACCACTACCGATCCGGAACGATTTGATAAAATAGCTGGCAACCTCAAGGAAACCGCAGACCATGAAGATCGTCAGATCTTTTATCTTTCGGCCCAGCCTGCGGATGTTATGCGTTGGGAACGGGTTTTGGGAGAGCCGCCGCACCACGTGGACCTGCAGTCTCTCCGTTATCATGCACAAGGCCTGGAACCTTCCCAATATGTGATTGAAGAGCCCCGGTCCATACCGGCACCAGGCGACATGAGCCCTGAAGAGTATGCTGCCTTGTTGGGGGTGCCACCGGTGGATCCTTATGCAGGAGCAGGAGCGATACATATTTTTCATATCCTGCGCGATGACCTGCCACTCATGTACCATCTCATGGACAAATGGGTGATCACCCGCATTGGTCAGTTGCAAAGCCTTTTGGAAAGCGATGCCGCAATCCATGCCGTGGGTAATAAAGATTTGCAGCAGCGTCTTACAGGCAGGTGCAAGACAGCTTATGTATGGGTGGATTTATGGAGACAGGGAAGAGGGCTGCCAGTAGACAGGGCGATTTTGGAACAATCCGGCGCGGTCAGCGAGAAGTTTATTGAAGGTGTAACCGACCTCGCCCAAAAACTGGAGGGCAACGCCACGGATCTGCTAGAAGCCTTAAGCACCGGAGCTGTTCCCAATTTTAGGAGGAACAAGGTCCAGGAACTGACCGAATGGCTGGAAGGCCAAGGCTACTTGAGCCAGGAAGAGATGCTTTCCCGTGAGGAGAGGAAGCGCCGGGCCATGCAGCGCTTGGCCGGCAGCGCACCAACAGATGATATTCAAGTGGTGGTCGAGTCTCTCGAAGGACAATGCAGAACAGATTGATCTTTTTACCTCGCTCTTTCAGGAGTAAGCGTATGCCCGGAAATATGAAGTAAACTGTCAAAGTGAAGAACTGGACAAATCATATGGGTGGTTGCAGTTTAGCAAGTTGCAGAAAAAGCTCAGTCCAACGGGTCTTAAAGGAGTCGATCAGATGCTAGATGATCTTTTTTCTCAAAGGTCTTCCAGTACCACAAGTATTTCCGGCAAGGAACTCAAAGGGATAAAAATAAGGGTTGCCTCTCCGGAAAAGGTTAGAGAATGGTCTTACGGAGAGGTTAAAATCCCGGAAACTATAAATAAACGCACCTTCAAGCCAGAGCGAGATGGGCTTTTCTGTGCCAAAATTTTCGGGCCGGTCAAGGATTACGAGTGCAACTGTGGCAAGTACAAGCGCATGATACACCGCGGCATAGTCTGTGAAAAATGCGGGGTTGAGGTTCTTGCTTCCAAAGTCAGACGGCAGCGCATGGGCCACATTGAGTTGGCAACCCCGGTTTCCCATATTTGGTTTCTCAAGGGAAAACCGTCAAAAATTGCTTCTTTGCTGGACATGACACAAGGTGACTTGGAAAAGGTAATTTACTTTCAAGCTTATATAGTCCTTGATCCAGGGGATACTCATCTGACGCGAAAACAAGTTATTTCCGAAAAACAATATAAGCAATATGTTGAAACCCATGGAGAGGCAACACTTCGGGTGGGAATAGGCGCTGAGGTTATCCGCGAACTCCTTATGCATCTGGATCTTGAAAAATTGAGAAATGATTTGCGCGACGAATCCATGGCTATAAGATCTCAAACTAAGAAGAAAAAAATAACCAACCGGTTGAAAATTATTGAGGCGTTTCTGAAATCTGGAAATAAGTGTGAGTGGATGATACTAAAAAACCTGCCGGTAATTCCTCCAGAACTAAGACCCCTTGTTCCCCTGGATGGGGGGAGATTTGCCGATGGAGATATTAACCATCTATATCGCAGAGTGATCAATCGCAATATGAGGTTAAAAAAACTTTTGGAGCTAAATGCACCGGAAATCATCATTAACAATGAAAAGTGTTCGCTTCAGGAAACGGTAGATGCTCTGTTGGAGAACGGTTTACGTGGCAAAACAATATTAAACAATAACAGTATGCCCATGAAGTCTCTTTCCGACATGATCAAGGGCAAACATGGCCGTTTCCGCCAGAACCTTCTAGGTAAATATGTAGACTATTCTGGAAAATCAGTTGTAGTGGTTGATCCAAATCTTAAGCTGCACCAGTGCGGTCTGCCCAAAAAGATGGCCCTGGAGCTGTTCAAACCCTTCTTATATTCCAAGCTGGAGGAAAAGGGCTATGCCAGTACCATAAAAAACGCCAATGAGATAATGAAAAGGGGCGATGCAGTAGTCTGGGACATTCTGGACAAGGTGGTTAAGGAATATCCGGTCCTGCTGAACCGGACGCCGACCCTGCACCGCTTAGGCATTCAAGCCTTTGAGCCTATACTATTGGAAGGCAAGGCCATCAGCCTGCATCCGCTTGTGTGTTCGGCATTTAATGTGGGGTTTGACGGGGACGAAATGACTGTCCATGTACCCATATCCATAGAGGCCAATGTTGAATGCCGGGTCTTACTCATGTCAACCAACAATCTTCTATCTCCAGCCAATGGGAAAATACTTGTATCACCATCTCAAGAGGTTGTTCTGGGGCTTTATTATCTGACATTGGAATGCCCGTGTCAGAAAGGTGAAGGCAAGGTGTTTGCTGATCAAGGGGAGGTAATCTCTGCATATGACAATAGGTGTGTCGATCTTCACGCTAAAATAAGGGTTCGAATTGATGGTCAGCTAGTAGATACAACCCCAGGCAGAATTATTATCGGAGAAATACTGCCTGAAAAAATTCCTTTCAGTTTGGTTAATTGTCTTCTGACTAAAAAACATACTTTCAGGCTAGTAAGTGAAATCTATCGCAGGGTCGGAGCAGAGGCCACGGTAGTTTTTTGCGATAAACTAAAAGATCTTGGGTTTGAATATTCAACCCAGGCCGGGATAACGATAGGAATCAAAGACTTGGGAGTTTGGGCAGACAACGATTTTTCTGATCAGATAGCAAAAGGCATATCCATAGATAGGATAGGGAATACAAATATGGCAAAAGATTTTGAAAGCTCCAACCTTAATCCTATTCAGATGATGAAAAATTCCGGAGCTAGCGACAATATTGGGCAGACAAGAAAGCTATTGAATATCAAAGGAATCATGGTCGAACAACCCAGGGAGCATACCCAGAAATTTACAGCATCCAATTTCCGGGAAGGACTTACAATACAGCAGTATTTATCCTTGATCACTGATTCCCACAAAATTCTTACTGACGCAGCCATTATGTTTCCTTATTTTGAAAAATTCTTCAGGCGTCTTGTGGATGCGGTCCAGGACGTGGTGGTTTCGGAATACGACTGCGGCACTGTGGACGGGATCGAGATGACCCATCTGATGAAATCCGGAGAGGTGCAGGCCAGGTTGAGCGAAAGGGCCTTGGGCCGCATCGCCATGTACGATATTCTGGACCCTGAATCTGGAGAGGTCATTGTCCCTTCCAATGCCATGATCACCAAGGATGCGGCCGAAAAGATAGACGCCTCTGGAATAAATGCCATCTCCATACGCTCGGTGCTTACATGCAAGACCAAGAGGGGGGTGTGCGCCCTTTGCTATGGCCGCGATCTAGCCCGGGGACACCTGGTCAATATAGGCGAGACTGTGGGTATTATCGCTGCCCAGTCCATTGGCGAGTCCAGCACCCAGCTGACCATGCGCACATTTCATATCGGCGGTACGGTATCCAAGGAAATTGAGAGATCAAATATCAAGACTAGCGATACCGGGCATGTGGTGTTTTCCTGCATACGCACCGTGGAGAACACCGAGGGCGAGTTCATGGTCATGGGCAAGAGCGGCCAGCTCAAGATCGTGGACGATCAGGGCCGGGAAAGGGAGAAATACTTTCTGCCCACCGGGGCCAAGCTGTTTGTCCGGGCTGATGAAAAAGTCAGCAAGGGACAGCTGCTGGCGGAGTGGGACCCCATCAATGAGCCCTTTGTCACGGATATCGAAGGCAGGATCAAGTTCTCGGATATTATCGAGGGCCGCACCTATCAGGAAAAGGTGGATGAGACCACCGGCAGGGCGACCATGACTGTCATCGAGTACCGCTCCACCAATTTCAGACCCAGTGTATCCATCTGCGATGACAAGGGAAGGGTCAAGATGCGGCCTGAAACATCATCTGAAGCAATATTCCAGCTGCCTGTAGGGGCCATTTTGATGGTCCAGGACGGAGACAGGGTGCAGGTAGGAGATGTTATTGCCCACAAACCCCAGGAATCGTCCAAGCCCAAGGACCTCGTCGGCGGTCTTCCCCGTGTGGCCGAGCTTTTTGGGGTGCGCAAACCCAAGGATCGGGCCGTGGTTACGGAAATAGATGGGATCGTTTCCTTCGGACCCGAGTCCAAGGGTAAACGCAAGATCATAATAGGGCCAGAGGTTGGCGAGCCCAAGGAGTACCTCATACCTAAGGGCAAACATATCACAGTGCAGGAGGGCGATTTCGTGGAGGCCGGGGAGCTCATCACGGAAGGCAACCCTGATCTGCATGACATGCTCAGGATCAAGGGGAAAAAATTCCTGGCCAATTATTTGGTGGAAGAGGTCCAGGACATATACCGCTTCCGGGGAGTGCAGATAAACGACAAGCATATTGAAGTCATTGTCCGGCAGATGTTGAAAAAGGTAAATATCATTGATCCGGGCGACACCGGTTTTTTGGTGGGGCAACAGGTGGAACAGACCGTATTCATGGAGGAAAACGAGAAGTGCATCCGCAAGGAAATGAAACCGGCTATGGCTGAGCCCGCGGTCCAGGGTATTACCCAGGCATCCTTGACCACGGAATCGTTTATTTCCGCTGCTTCCTTACAGGAAACCACCAAGGTGCTCACGGAAGCGACCCTTATGGGTAAGGTGGACCAACTGCGGGGGCTTAAGGAAAATGTGATTTTAGGCCGGCTCATACCTGCCGGTACAGGATACAGGCCTTATGTAAACTGCGACATATCTTTATCGGAACAACCTCAAAATTCTTAGAGTTATGGTAATAAGGAAGGTGAACATGTTCCTGGAAATCCTGGCCCTGGCAGTCATCATGTTTGTGATCTACATTGCTTTTTTTGAAAAATAATAAATATCAGCCGGATATGTCAGAAAAATCTCTTGGTTTACATCTCGCGCTTGACGCGATGTGTAAACTTAAGCCTTAAAATAAGTGAATAATGGGACAGCCCAATTTGACATAAGTTTTCAAGTTTACACAGGTGCTCCGCACGCACGTTTTTAAAGAAGCAAGTGCAGCAGAAAGGCGTGACCCGCCTTTCATACAGGAAGTTGTGCATGGTTCCGGCATCCCCTGAATGGTTAAGTCTTGCCAAAATATGAGGTTTTAGCAGGTAAATTTTTACGCACATTCCATCAAAACAACAGCAGGTAACTGCCTTGAAGCATTTTCACGGAATAATCCTTTTTTCAGCTGCTGACCTCCTGAATTTTCTGGATTGTGAGCACCACACCTTCCTGGATCTTATCGATCTTGAAACACCTCTGCCAAGGACTGAATCCAGTGAAGAGCTGATGCTCATTCAGGCCAGGGGAAAGCATCATGAATCCAGGTATGCGCAACAGCTTAAAATAAATAGTTCAAGCTTTACTGATATTGAGCAGACAGGCGATACCCTTGACGAAAAAGTTCAGGCCACCCTGGAGGCCATGCGCTCCGGCAAGGACATCATCTTTCAGCCCCATCTGAAAAAGGACAATCTTTTGGGGATAGCCGACTTCATGCGCAGGGTTTCAGGACCTTCCCTGCCGGGCGGGTACAGCTACGAAATAATCGATACCAAGCTTGCCCTGAGTCCCAGGACCAGGTTCGTGATTCAGCTCGCCTTTTATTCCCGTATCCTGGCTTGCATACAGGGTGCTGATCCAGGGCACATGCGGGTGGTGCTGGGGGACGGCACTGAAAAGATCTTTCTGTACCAGGATTACAGCCGGTACTTCAAAAACCTTGTGCAGCGATTTTTCCAGCGGATTGAAGCCTGGAGGACCAGAAGTCAGGC
>PUMA01000113.1 GCA_003551155.1 Desulfonatronospira sp. | reverse complement strand
TCCGCAGAGAGATCTTCATAGAGCATAACAATCTCTTCGCAAAGCAACTCCACAACCTCATATTCCGTTGGAGCCGAAGCAAAGGCTTCGATTTCATTCAAGCTGGCGACAACCTCATCATCAAAACATAACGAACCTGTCCCATTACTTTCTCTGCACAACACCCGAGCAGCCGGGAGATGATTTATGGAAGTTTCCCGGGTCTATTACCGGAAATTTTATCTTTTATTTATACTTAATATTGTAGGTGTATAAAAAAATAATTATATAAGTACAGCTGGTTATATTGAAATAAGCATTTATCTCTAAAAAAAATTATTGTAATGGATTTAAATTTTCAGTATTATAAAATTGCCTGATGAATAACGTGGAATACTAACATTACGTGGCCTCTCAACAGGCCTTTTCTCATCCTCGCACTCTGTTCATGTAAGAATGTTCATCTGACAGCAGACATATAACTCCGGAGTTGCCTGATGATCAGTGTTCACTCTCCTCCTGAAATTCCTGCTGAACGGCATTTTTTCTTTTTCAGTCCCTGTAACTGCTCCCAAAATCAAAGCCCGCTTTTGCACAATAGCTTAAGCGGGCTTTGGTGTTTTTGGGATGGTCTCTGGTATCAACCGGGCTTCATGCCTTTCTGAGATGCATAAACAGCCAGGCAAACGCCGGCCACTTGTTTATATTCTACTGCCTTCTGTTGTACTTGACCCTGATAAATGTTGCCCAGGCAAATGAAACACACTGAAATTAACAGATAAAGTCATAAAAACTGCCTGGGCCTTTGTTGCTGAAGGAATCAATTCAGGGATTCAGGAAAATATATTCAAGATGTCAATATGTTATTTATTCGGAAAAAGATCAGCAGCCAAGAAAAAAAGTCTAATTTGCTGCATTGCAAAAACACTTCCTTTTAAGATGCACCTGCAAAAAGTCGGGAAATGAATAATTCAGAAATCAATAATCTACATAACTCTTTATTTTTACTGACCTCTGACGTCTGATCTCTGACGTCTGTGACTGCAAAAAAGACTTTTTGCAGTCACATCTTTTAAATCTACCGCTCAATTATGATGAAGAAGGTTGCATTATTTCAGAACCAGCTAATTTTGAAAATAACAAAATTATCAAAATACAAGCAAGTTGTTAATATTGCTCATTGATGTTTTGCGACGCTGAAGTTGCTGCTTATTGCTTTTATCCTTGATAAGGCCAAACCTGTCGCAAGGCAGGGACGGAAAGTCACGGACCCTGTATTGATTTATGTATATGCAGGGCAGCCGGATTGCCAGGGTGGAAATGCTTTTTTCATTCTGTTGATCCGGCTTTTTTGTGGCTCTTCCTGCTGGAGCGTACTTCTGAAATGTTTAACCACGCTTATGGCGTGGCAGCCTTTGTCTCTGCTGTAGTCCATGATAAACGCGAAGCTCTTGGAATGGACAACCCATCGGAAACAAATTTCTTTTTCTTCGCGTACTTTGAGGCTTGAGCGACTCCCGGAGCGGGCGGTTAATATTCTTAAAGTCATTTTCAAAAGCCGGGTACGTTTGAACCGGATGAACCATAAGTATTTTTGACCTGTCTCCTCCAGCTTTGAAACGCACAAGATCGCGAACAACTCTAATCTTCAAAGGACTGCAGCTTACAGATAAGGCCATTATTTAAACGCGTTATGTTCATGATGATGAAGGGGGAATTTATGGCTTTGGAATTTTCACCAAAAGACTGGCTGAATGCTATTTATGTTGCTTACTGGAGTCGGGCGGCTGATCCAGGTGGACTGGACTACTGGGTGAACATGTGGGGCGGGCAGGATGAGCAGGGCCGGACCAAGGATGGTGCCTGGTTTGCCTCCAACTTTGCCCTGCAGGATGAAGCCAGGGAGACATATGATTATTTCTCTGCTTACCTGGGCGGCGAAGAAATTACACTGCAGATGAGAGAGGATTTTGTTGAGCATATTTATCAGAATCTTTTCAACCGTACTCCTGATGCAGAAGGCAAAGCATACTGGTTGGAGCAGTTGGAGTCCGGTGCCTGTGACCCCGGGGTATTTATCGCAGACATTGTTTTTGCAGCCCTGCAGGATGAAGAAGGAGACGATGCCCAGACCCTGCTGGCCAAAAAACAGGTCGCTGAATACATGACTGCCAGGACAGAAGAATCCGGGTTATCTCAGGGAGAAATCGTAGCCCTTTTGCAGGGCGAGGAGGCCAGGGCCATAATCGCCGGCACCACGCCTGACAATGTGCAGGATCAAATGAGGGCTGTTAATGAACTCATACCTGTACCTGAGCCAGAGCCAGAGCCAGAGCCGGAACCTGAGCCTGAGCCAGAGCCTGAGCCCGAACCGGAACCTGAGCCGGAGCCTGAACCGGAACCTGAGCCTGAGCCGGAGCCTGACCCTGAGCCTGAGCCCGAGCCCGAGCCCGAGCCAGAACCTGAGCCAGAGCCTGAACCGGTATATGCAAAGCTCCAAATTACCTCCATTACCCTTGACCCTGAAGACCCTGAAACCAGCCAGGAGTTCTCGGTGGCTGTGGAACTGGAGGAAATAGATAATGTCCTGACCGAGAACCTGCTGGTGGCCCTGAGAATCGAGGGCACTGATATACTGGAGATAGTCGAGGTCAATGGTGAGCTCCAAGAGCTCCAGGGCGGCAGCGCTACAGTGGTCTTTGAAGGGCTGACAGCTGATGCTGACGGCATATATATCGAAGTCGGCGCAATCGCAAATAACGCGGACTTTGTTACCCAAACTGCGGTGCTGAATACTGAATTCACCATTTCCCAGGCACTGAACAACTGGGAGTGGTTCCAGGATCTGGAGCAGGAGTATAAAATTACCGGTGTGGGTGAGGACCTGGATCCAGATGCTTTGAGGGTGATCCATGCCCAGCGATGGGAGGAAGTTCTGGAAGGGGCTTCCCAGGTGGCAGACACAGTACCGGACAGCTACAGCCTGTTGGATACTGCTTCAAATATCTTGTCCACTGATCTGGATTTGAGCAAAGCAGAGATAATTACTTTAAGCAATCCCTGGGTGGATGTCTCTAGCGCCGGCCAACTCCTGGATATGGAAAATTTTGATGAAGTTTATCAAGTGGGTGATGCCTTTTCAGCATTGATTGCGGCCTCTACAGAGGTCAGAGAAAAGGCCGGTTTTATTTATCTGACAGATGCTGATCAGGATTTGGGAACGTTGACTGATTGGGAAGTCGAAATCGCCAACATGGCCATCAACAGCTACGATTATGAGTGGCGGGAGCTGTCTCTGTTTGGCGGTGATCGCGACATGGTGCTCATTGATCAGGCTCCGTTTACAGGCACTGGAGCAGATGAGGTTCTGGTCAGTGTCCCGGGTCAAACTAATGTGCTGGATGCCGGGGCAGGCGGAGACAACATACTGCTCTCCCTTGGAGGCGGTCAGGTGGAAGCTATGATCGGTGGTCCAGGTGAGGATAACTTTGTTGTCCTGGGAGATCTCACCGTGGGCGGCAAGGTTGACTCTGCCGCGACCACGGCCCTGCTCGGCCGCAAGGTTTCAGAGCTTAACGGCCGCAACTTCATTGAAAACGCAAATGGCGAAGAAATGGTCATACAGGGCCATGAAGACAGCCAGGACACACTGCATATATTTGGCGATAAGGACATAACAGGTTTTGAAATCTCCGACGTGGAACATTTGCGGATCTATTCAGACATTACGCTGACCCTGGATAACCTTGATCAGTTTCAGACCGTCACCGGGGATGGGCGCAGCATTATACGTCTGACCGCCGATCAACCTACTGAATTCAGCATAAGCCCGGAGCTTTCAGGGATCGGCCAGATTGATATCGGGTCCAATGTAACCCTGGTCGTGGATGATGAGGCGGATCTGGGGGGCGCAAGAGTGTTGACCGGATCAGGCACCTTGAAGGCTGACAAGGATGTGTTCGGGGACATGGCGGATTACTCTATTACAAACGAGCTCAATCTGCATGAGGAAGGCAGCCAGGCTGAAGCAGCTCACCGTCTGGATACCATCAGCCGAGGAATTACCGGTGTAGTAGAGGATGGCTATAACGTCATTATCGGCACGGATGGCGATGACTACCTGGTAGGAACGGCAGGCAACGATATACTTGATGGGCTGGCAGGAGACGATATCCTGGCCGGACGCGGAGGTGACGATATTTACCGCATCAGTGATGAGGGCAAGAAGATTATTGTCCACACAGGAGGCAGGGCCACGCTTGATCTATCTTTGATCGAGGATCATGGCGCTGTGGTCTCTCTTAAAGACAACCAGGGCGGCCTGATCGGTGACGGGTGGGCCGAAGTTCAGTTCGGATTCGGTACTGACGCCTCTGGTGTAGCCGGGCAGGAGGGTGAGGACTTTAATGTTCTGCTGATTATGGACACCTCCGGAAGCATGGGCTGGACCGTCACCATTGATGGAGAGACAAAAACACGCATGGAGATCGCCAAGCCGGCCCTGCAAAGCCTGTTGGACATTTATGATGATATTGGCTCGCCAGCTGTGCGAATAGTAGAGTTTGACACCTGGGCCAACTCCACCTTTAATGGCGAAGATCACTGGTATGAAGTGGATGATGCCAGAGTGGTGATTGATGGTTTGTCCGCGTCCGGGGGCACTCGTTTTGATCGTGGCCTGGAAAAAGGCATGGAGGCTTTTGAGACCGGGCGAGGAGATGTTTTTAACACAAACGGCCCTAATGTCGCCTATTTTGTGGCCGATGGCATGCCAAACTGGGGAGGTCATATAGATGATGGCCTGCAGAATGAATGGCACTATTTCCTGGAAGAACATGAAATGATCTCCAGATCTATAGGGGTGGGCATTAACGACGATGCAGCATATGATGAAATGAAACCCGCAGCATACGATGGCCGGACAGGAGAATCCATTGAGCCTATCCTTGACGTGGAATTCGAGGATTTTTTGGAGGTCCTTCGAACCCAGGCCGGACAGGATATAAGCTTTGTGGACAACCTTTTCGGAACCCAGCAGGGCGATATCCTTACGGGAAACAACCTGGATAATATCATCTGGGGGGTTGACGGAGACAATACTATCCATGTCAGAGGAGGCAATGATTTTATTGTTGGGGGACCCGGCGAGGATACCGCAGTGTTTCGAAAGGACTTTTCCCACTATGAAGTCATAACGGTTGTTGTGGATGGTGAACGTATCCGTGAAGTCCAGGGAGGTTTGGTCCTCCAGCAGGGCGACGTGCTGGTCAAGGATCTGGGAAGTCCCGGTGACAACCTATGGGATGGTGAAATTAATGTGCTCCGCTATATGGACAAGATCCAGTTCGCAGATCAAACTTTTGATCTGGATCCTCCGGAGATAATACCAGTCCCTGATGATGATATAATTGAAGAGGTGTGGACCCTTCCATCAAAGATAGATGTCGAGATCGTTAATATTGATACCGGAGGTCAACTGGGCAGAGACGGTGTTACAGTGGAGGCAGTTGTTTCGTATTATGGAAGACATAGTCACATAAATCCATTAAATGAGAATGTGTTGTTACATTGGTCTCTTAGCAATGCCTCCTGGGACACCAGTCAAAAGGACTCTCAAATAAATGGTGGTTACCCTCTAAGGATGAATTATGGGGAAGAATTGAACGTAAAATGGGAGTTTGATTCAAATGACATTGAGAAGCATTTCAAGCCCGGGGCTATTGAGGCAAAATTTAGAGCTGTGGGGTACGGTTTTGAAGCAATTAAGCCTGTTGCAAGTGCTGAGGCATCTGACGAAAAGGTGTTTGGCATGTATGAGGATTTGCGATGGCAACTCCCCACTAGAAGAGGCGAATTCGAGTGGGAGTGGGCTGATTCGCATCAATCGCCTTTCGATATGATTGGCTATGTCGATGTAAAACATAATACATTGGATACTGCACTAGGGACAGGTTTTATGATTAGTCCAAAACATGTTATGACCAATGCACATAATATATCTTTTGAACAGTACAAGAGCGATCTTTCGGAGGTGGATGCAATAGAATTTCTTATGGCTCGAGAAGACCCCATCATTTTGTTTGATTATTATAATGTAGATTATGTTTATATTCAAAAAGATGAATGGGATAGCATAGGAAAAGGTGCTGATGGAGATATGGCTATACTAAGATTAGAAGAAGAGATAGAAGGCATAGAAGGGAGACATTTTGATTGGTTCTGGAACTATAGTGACGGTGAAGTATCAAGGAATCTGGAAGGAGCAGAGGTCATGTTTTCAGGCTATCCGGAAGCAAGACATGATCACTTTCTTTCCGAATGGCAATTCCAATGGAAAGTGCAAGGCGAGGTAAGTAAATACGTTGGAAGCGGGGGCTTTCAACTAAAAGGTTCGGTTGGTTTATCTGGCATGAGTGGATCACCTGTATTTTTCGAAACCAGTGATTCAGACTACCAGTTTGTCGGAGTATACTCTGGCTATAAATATCCCGTTATTTATCCCAGCCCAGTAGTTTGCGCTCTTGACCCCGTAGCCTATGACTGGGCGCTGAGTGTCGTGCAGAGCGATGGTTATCTCTTAGACATGGAGTTCATCGACCAAGAAAAGTGGGGTGATAATCCTGAGGAGCATTGGGGGCCCCATAAAGAGCTCACATTGGTAGGCGTGTCCGACGATTATTATTCATCTGTTACTGAATACGTCTAGCTGAAGAGGGTCCTGTATGTCTGCTCCCTTGAAGCTTATACGGACTAAAGCCTGGCAGCTGTTTCATGGGTAAGTACGTGACATTTGACCGGCAGCAGGGAGCCTGGAAGATCCTGTTACTGGGCATGGCCCCTGCTGTCATTTCAAGCCTGCGGGGCAGCCCTGGAGCGAATGCTTCTTTGACCAAAGCAAATCCGGGACTGCATATCCATAGAAGCGCCATGATCCTTTACTTGAATATTGAAAAGAGTCCCAGAAATTCTGAAAAGAAAAAATCCTAAAATCAGGAGGCAGTGTTTATGAATCTGAGTATAAAGGACCTGTTTTTTTTCGATGAGATGCTGACTCCCAAAATAATCACCTTGATTTACTGGCTGCTGATTCTGTTGGTAGTAATTTCAGGTCTGGGAATATTTATCAGTGATTTGAGTTTTGTCAGTTTTATAGGAGGGCTGTTCACAATTATCTTGGGAGCTGCTTTTGCCAGAATCTGGTGTGAAATCTTGATAGTCATCTTCAAGATTCATGAAAACATAAGAAAGGTTGCTGATAAATAGACTGGTGTTCGGTTTTTATTTTTTAAACATTGGAGGTGAAGTATGAGAAATGTGCTTATAGACCTTTATGTGGCTACTTTTGGACGGGCTCCTGATCCCGACGGCATCCAGTACTGGCAGGACCGTTTTGATTCGGGCGAGCTTGACCTGGCCGGGGTGGCATCAAACATGATGATGTCTACAGAGGCACAGACCCGTTTCCCTGGGGGCCTGGACAATGCCGATCTTATTTCGGTTATTTACAACAATCTGTTTGACCGGGAGCCTGATGCTGAGGGTCTTAATTACTGGGTTGAACAGATGGAAACCGGGGCCATGAGCCGGGAGATGGCCATTGCCTATATTGTGGAAGGCGCCCGCGCTCCTACTGGAGACCCCAATGACGCAGTTATTTTAAATGAGCGGGTTTCCGCTGCCAGAGAATACCTGGAACAGGTGGAAGCTGGTTTGAGGGGTTTCAGCATGAATGAAGCGGACTCGGTGGTTGGAAATATTACCCGTGACATTATTGCTGATCCTGCACCCCCTGAGCCTGATCCAGTTGCTCCCGCTCCCTCTCCTGATCCTGGTGACTTTCCTTTCACTATAATAAGCGAGACTCCAACATTAGATAGCAGTGGATATGATATTATGTATTTTAATATCAACGACGTATTGGAATTGCCAGGAGCAAAAATTGTACTCCTTGAGGTCGGCTCGACAGCAGTTGCTTACAATCATCCTCAAGGAGACGATTCATTCTATTCGGGTTATTCTCCTAATCCAGATCATGATACTTTCATGGTTTATCTAGAGGCAGGCTCTGAGTACCGGATGCGAATAACTCTAGAAAAACCGCCAATGTTTGCTATGGGTCCAACTGCTACCTTTTATAACACTACGGGAGATTGGCAAAATAATATAATGATGGGACCTTCTTTAGTGGAGGGATCGTATTATTCGAGCTTTTTTGAAGCCCAAGAGAATGGATATCATTTTATTAGTGTTACCTTGCCCTTGCATGAGCTTGAGTATGGCTCTGGGGGAGTGGTTCCTGCCAGCCCTCAGCCATATGAGATCGTAATACATGAAAGAGGTTTAACTTACATGTCTTACCATGAGCATGCTGAAGATGCGCAAGATAGTGTAGAAATACTTGGAGTCAGTGGCTCCGTGGATGTTGCAGGGTTTGATTTAGCGTAACATATGATTCCTGACAGGGTGCAGCATTAATAGCTGGCTGCATTTGGCAGTGTTGCCTGCTTTGACTGCACCCGCCTGGAAATGGTATTTAAAATTAAGTAAGTTATGTCCCGACAATCTTCCTGATTCGTTTCGGGGTTAGAGGCATAAGCGGACATGTTTTAAAAGACAAGCCTGCAAAAATCTCAAACTGCCTCTGTAATTGTTACAGGCAGATCATGGACCGTCAGCTAACTATTTCCAGGGAGTAATGCTTATGGCACAGGTATTTACACCGCAGGACTGGCTGGGCGCCATTTACGTGGCCTACTGGGGCCGGGCCGCTGATCCCGGCGGACTGGACTACTGGGTGAACATGTGGGGCGGGCAGGATGATCAGGGCAGAACCCAGGACGCGGCCTGGTTCGCCTCCAACTTTGCCCTGCAGCCCGAGGCTGCGGAGGCGTATCCTTATTTTGAGGCCTTTCAGAATCAACAGGATATCACTCCGGACATGCGCGGTGACTTTATTGACGCTATCTACGACAACCTGTTCAACCGCGCTCCGGACCAGGACGGCAAGGCCTACTGGCTGGAGCAGCTGGAAACCGGCACGGTTGACCCTGGCGAGTTCATCGCCGCCATAGTCCACTCGGCCCTGGCAGGCGGCGGAGATGACGCCGCAACAATCACAGCCAAGAAGGACGTGGCTGCGCATATCACTACCCAGTTAAAGGACAGGGGGCTGGAAAAAGAACAGACTTTGGAGTTCCTTAGAAGTGAAGAGTGCAAGGCCCTTATTGGTGATACCGGGCCGGACAATATGGACAGAATATTGGATGACTTGGAGGATATTCTGCCGGCTCCGGACAGAGGCTTCCTTATCATTGAGGAGTCGCCTGACATGGATACCTCCGGTTATGAAACATCGTACAGCAACATTATCGACAATCTTTTGTCCCTTCCTGGAGCCCAGGCAGGGCTGCTCAAGCCAGATGAGCCTCAGCAGGCCTATCTGCATATCGAAGCCGGAGAACGCTGGGAGTTTGATCACGACACGTTTGTCCTGGACGTAGATGCTGGAAATGAATATCGAATAGTGATCACCCCGGAAGATCCATCGAACTTCCAGTCCAACAAGATCAGCTGGCTGTACGGGCCTAATGGAGCTCGCGAGAGCCTGATCATGAATTATACCGACGGATTTTATGACGGCTCTCTTTATTCGGATATCTTCACTGCACAGGAGGACGGGGAACACTTCGTCTCTGTCTCCCTTAGATGGAGCTCTGATTTTGGTGAGTATGCCGACGGCCCCGAGCCTTATGTTATTGAACTGGTCGGTGTGAACACAGCTGCTGCTGGCGAAGATATTGGCGCGGCTTTTTGAGCTTTGCCATATGAACTGAACAAAAGAGAACCGGAACAAGGTTTATCTCTTTTGTTTTAAGCCGAAGTTCGACACCCTGCCCCGATTTTCGGAATTTGAGCGTGGTTAACTTCTTGAAATGATCGGGTGCGAGCCTGTGGTTTTCGAGGATTCATGTAGTACCTGAACCCATTATGATCAAGGTTACAGCATAAATCAGCCAGTGACTTATTCCTGAGACCCTGTAAAACAAGAACCACGCGAACCACGCGAAGCGCGTGGCAGGACGCGTGGCAGGTATATTTTGAAGCCATAAAAAGCCAGATAACGGCTTTGAAAAGATATAGACAGGGCAGAGTCTAGTCACAAAAAGAGCCAAAAGCTCAGTGTGAGCGCGTGAGGGCTGTTTATGGAGGTGTGAAGGTAAAAGCCTGCAGGAAATCCCCGCTGGCCCTCAAATAATTACTGCTGAGTCCGCCCCTCAACCTGGGTATTGCTCCTTGGCCTCTTTCAGCTTACTATCCAGTTCTTGAGGCTGTTGTCCAGGCCATTCAGGAAATTACTCGCCTGAAAAGCTGGAATATTCAGAGGGCCGGTATCTATTATTATTTTTTTATCATCAACAATCAGCCAGCCATAAGTATGCTTGGTGGATCTAACTTCAAGTCCCGGTTTTCTGAACACTTTCTGGATGTCGGCCTTTTTTACCT
>PUMA01000096.1 GCA_003551155.1 Desulfonatronospira sp. | reverse complement strand
TAAGGTCTCCGGAATATGGGGATCAATGGATTTGTCAAATACTATATGATGGACTTCAAATTCATGCTCAAAAAGGGTGGAGACTTCCTCCACCACACTATTGATGCCGGCCATTTTCTTTTTTGGCTTGGACAGTTTGGTAAAATCGCTTATATCTAACAGAAACCCCTCTAATCTTTTGACTTCATTTATGATGATTTCCAATTTTGCCCTGTTTTTGTCATCTGGGTCAATGCCGCGAAGAACCTGTTGGGCAAAGCCACTGATTACCATCAAAGGGTTCTTGATTTCATGAGAGATGTAGGCAACCCCCTGTCCTATGGTAGCCAACTTTTCCGATTCCAGAACCTTTTTTTCCAGTCTCCTCCTTTCGGTCAAATCCTGAAAAAACATCACGGTCCCCAGGACTTTTTCATGTTCATATATGATACTGGCCGAAAGCCACACTGGAACTTCGTCGCCGGCACTGTTTAAAATGGTGGTCTCGTAGTTTGCCAGCTTGCCGGCCCCCCCATATCCATCGCCATACAGGACTTCCCTGACCTTCTTGAACTGGCCGGGCGGATAGAGATCCGCCGCACCCATCTTCCCGGCAACTTCATCGAATTTATACCCTAAGATCTTTTCCGCGCCTTCATTGAAGATCACAATGTTGTCCTGCTCATCCATGGCAACAATCCCGTCAATGGAGCCCTCAATGAGATTTTTCTGGAAATCATAGACTCTCCTCAATTCATCCCTGGAGATTTTTAAATTCCTGGTCATGTAGGAAAAGGCATCCGCAAGCTGAACTATCTCATCACCTCCATGTGTCTTATATACTCTGCATTTGTGACACTCTTCAAGTTTTTCAGGAAATTTTCCCATAGGAGACCCAGTGCAAAGGGTCCCTTCAGTAAACCAGCACATTGCATCGGTTTTACTATAGGCCGGGCAATCGGTCTTGTCGCATTTCAGAATCTCCCAACACCTGACCTTCTGGCCAAAATCAAAGGTTACATCCAGGTTTCCACGGCTGATCTCATCCGCCAAACGGGTGAGTTGCGTGACAGGGCGGGTGATATACCTGGACAACCGGTAGCTGATAAAAAATCCCACCACAATGACCCCGGATATGGCCCCCAGAAGAATGACGGCTAATTTGCCTATAAGCCGGTCAATAACTGCTTTATTGACCCCCACACGAACCGTTCCAATCTTGTATATGCCTTCTTTTACAGGCACTGCAATATCGTATATATGTCCTTCAGGGATCTCAATGGGTTTGATGCTTCGTTCCTGGTCCGGCGAAACTATATTGGCTTCCACGATCCCCTGGGGAAATTCGCCAATGAAGGTATGGGCCAGCACCTCATGGTTGATATCAAGGACAAGTATATACGATACAATGGGCCTTCTCTCTTCAAGCTGCTTTTCATCGAAGATCAGACCGGTAAGCGCAGGCTTGTCTCCAACCAGGATATAGCCTGTGCTTAGACTGGCTATACTTTGAGCAATGGCCACCCCTCTTCTTTTAAGCTCCGAGGTCAGACTGGGAAGCAGTACCCACTGGACAACAATAACCACGGCTATTGCCAGAAGGACCACGATCAGTGTGGTGCTGAATAATACCTTGTTATTAAAACTCAGCTTTCGAAGGGTGTCCATTTTTCCGGCAACTATTTCTTAAAATTCTTCCAATCTGTAAACATGGTTACTTTACCGTCTTCAATCCTGGTAAAGTACACCTGATCCAACCCCTGGCGGTCATTGGGACCAAATGATACTTTGGCGCCGACACCCACAAAGTAAATATCCATGGTTTCTATGGCATTGACCAGGTCTTCCCTGGTGATTTCTCTTCCGGCCCGCCTCAGGCCCTCCATCAGGATTTTGGCATTGATGAATCCCTCAAATCCTGCAAAGGTCGGGGTGCGTTGCGGATAATATTTAGCCAGCAATCGGGTATATTCCTCTGCAGCCGGAAGAAGAACCCTCTCCTCGGGAGGTGGAACCACCTGGGTGATTATAACCCCGTCCCCTTCCCTGCCCAGCTTCCTGGCCAACTCCTCGGAACCTGCAAAGGAGACATTGTGGAAGATGGGGTTGAAGTCTTTTGCCCTGGCCAGCTTTATGAACCTGGCGCAGGGGCCGTAGGTGCCGATCATAATCACCGCCTGGGCTCCAGAGGCCATGATCTGGTCCAGTCCATCCTCCACATCCAGGGTCCCGCGGATATAACTGCCGGTGGCAACGGGGGTGAGGCCGTATTTTTGCAGAGCAATCTCGGTTCCTCTAAGGCCGTCGAATCCATAGTCATCATCCTGGTAAAAGACAGCTATATTCCTTATATCCAGATCTTCCACAAGATGCTTAACCATCGCACCCGTTTCCTGATAATAGGAGGCCCGGACATTGATGATATAGCGCATAAAGGGCTCTCTTAAGGCATTTGCCCCGGTGAACAGACCGAGAAGGGGGATTTTGGCCTCCTGGACAATGGGGATGATCTTGACCGATGTAGGGGTGCCTAAATAATTGAAAAGGGCGAATACCTTGTCCTCGTTTATAAGTTTATTGGTATTGGCCACACACCTCGGAGGATCATATCCATCATCATATGCGATCAGCCTTATCTCCCTGCCATGGATGCCGCCCTGTTCGTTGATAAAATTTATATAAGAGAGCGCCCCGTGGTGGGTCTCTGTTCCCAGGTACCCGGCGTGACCTTCCAAGGCCAGGGAAGAGCCTATAAGGATTTCGTTGTCTGTAACCCCTGGAACTTCCCGGGCTCTCCTTATCCTTTCCCAGTCAACAACCAAGTCAAATCGGCCGTTCTTTATCCGGGTAAAATATACTCTCTCCAATCCCTGGCGATCATCAGGACTAAATGTGAGGGTATTGGCAATGCCCAGAGAATACTCCTGTATGGAATCAATGGCGTCAATGAATTTCTCCCGGTTTAAATCCCTGCCTGCCCTTTTCAGGCCTTCCACCAGCACTCTGGCGTTGATATAGCCCTCAAGCCCCACAAAGCTGAGTTCATCTTCAGGAAAGTATTTTTTAAGTAAACTGCTGCATTCCTCTGCACCCCAGAGCAGGGTTCTTATTTCCGGTGCCTCAGGTGGTGGAACAACCTGGGTGACAAAGACCCCCTCTCCTTTCCTGCCCAGTTTCCTGGCCAGCTCATCGGAACCTACAAAGGAGACATTGTGGAAGATGGGGTTGAAATCTTTTGACCTGGCCAGTTTTATGAACCTGGCGCAGGGGTCGTAGGTGCCGATCATAATCACCGCCTGGGCTCCGGAGGCCATGATCTTGTCCAGTCCATCCTCCACATCCAGGGTCCCGCGGATATAGCTTCCTGTGGCCACCGGGGTCAGACCGAATCTTTTCAGGGCAATCTCGGTCCCTCTAAGGCCGTCGAATCCATAGTCATCATACTGGTAAAAGACCGCTATCTCTTTTATATCCAGATCTTCCACAAGATGCTTAACCATCGCACCTGTTTCCTGATAATAGGAGGCCCGTACATTGATGATGTAGCGCTTAAACGGGTCTCTTAAGGCGTTTGCCCCGGTGATCAGACCGAGAAGGGGGATTCTGGCCTCCTGGACAATGGGGATGATCTTGACCGATGTAGGGGTGCCGACATAATTGAAAAGGGCGAAGACCTTGTCCTCATTGATAAGTTTTTGGGTATTGAACACGCACCTTGGAGGATCATATCCATCATCATATGCGATCAGCCTTATCTCCCTGCCATGGATCCCGCCCTGTTCATTGATAAAATTTATATAAGAGAGGGCCCCGCGGAGGCTCTGGGTACCCAGGTATCCAGCGTGACCCTCCAGGGCCAGGGAAGAGCCTATAAGGATTTCGTTGTCAGTAACACCTGAAACAGGCTCAACCACAGGTTTAGGCGCTCTGTCACAAGAAGAGATGAAAAAGAGCAGAAACAATAGAATGCCAAATGTTCTTATCCAGTGCTTCATCATTTTCTCCTTAGCTTTTCAGATGCACTTGCAAAAAGTCGGGTGATGAATAATTCAGGAATCAATAATCTACATAACTATTTGTTTTTAATGATCTCTGACCTCTGACGTCTGACGTCTGTGACTGAAAAAATGACTTTTTGCAGTCACATCTTTTCATGGAGCATGAAAAATGTCGGTGCACCAGGCATTTCAATACTCCCCTGACATTCTAAATGACATATTACCCTCGAAAACACAAGGCTCATTACAACAAGTTGATGCCAGGACATGATAGGCAGCTGTTCTGACAGCCCCCAAAAAGGGGTTCAGGGGCATCTGAAGCCCCCTGACATGTATGGTCAGGAAGACTGGAACAGTTAAAAATAAAGAGCTTTATCCAGAATGCCATAATAAATCCACAGCAAACGTCGAAGAGCCAAAATTCTTCATGGCCTTGCCCGACCCATGACCCAAGAGAATTTCCTGGATTTTCCTGTAAGCTTGATAGTCCAGGACAACGCTTTTATTGTCGCCATGCTGGTCTGTGATATAGCCTGCATAGAAATGATTATGTTGCAATGGCATTTGGTGGATTTTTCATATTGCACGAAGATAGTGAGGTGTGCTAAAAAAATCTGAATTTGTGACTTCAAATATTGACCTTGAGAGCTCAAATTTCCTGCTTCTTCGTTCCTGGTAGAATAATAAAAATCATAAGTTTGAATAGAATAACTTTTAACTGTTCAGTGTATACGTTGTTCTGCAAAAACCCGGTCTCTGAATGGAATTCATTCACTCAAAAATTTAACCCATATAGGAGGCTCCTTATGAAAAAATTACTTCTAACTTTTACTGCTGTCGCCCTCATCTCAATTGGCATACCAGCCTCGGCAACAGCCTCGGTGAAAATTGTTGATCAGGCCATCTGCGAAACCGAGGTGCTGGATGCCCAACAAAACTGGTGCAAAGCATTGATTGATATCAGCACAACTTATGCAAAGAACGGCCATTCCGAAGCAAAAGCCTTGGCTGAACAGATAATTGACCAGGCTTACGGCTACCAAATGGGTACAGTACTGTTCAAGCCAACTTTAACCACAGAACCGCAGACGTTTCGCACGACATCCCGCGGTGCTCTATCGTATTTCGTTGGCGGAGATCAAAAGTTTCCCGATGACAGTGGCTTTGCGCTGAAAGGCTGGACAAAATGTGAACCCGAAAACGCAGCTATATTTATCGCCGGCAATACTGCCAGTACAATGGGCAAGGTTCACTTTACCGACGTGGACGGTAATGTCACAACGGTGGACAAGACTTGGGTGTTTTTTAAGGACGATTCTGGACAGATACGCATAATGGTGCACCATTCATCATTGGAGTACGACGGCCAGTAAGTTTGGTTTGTCCGGTTGAAGCTTACTTGTTTTCTGCCGAAAAGAAGGGCCCGGCTGCAAAAATACTGCAGGGCGCAGATCAGCGGCTGACGCAACCTGTGATAACTTGTGGAATATTATTGGTATATCAAGGCCCTTTTGGACCAAAAAAGGGGTCAGACCAACAGCCTGACCCCTTGAAATATATGGTCGGGAAGACTGGATTTGAACCAGCGGCCCCCTGCTCCCAAGGCAGGTGCGCTACCAGGCTGCGCCACTTCCCGTTATTAAAATTATCGTTTCAAATCAACCAAAAGTCAATGTGTCAGGAGAACAGGTTTCCCAGAAAACCCGGGCGAATTATTCCAGATCCTGCACATCCTCATGGCTCACCTTGAAAACCACTTTCAGATCGATTTTGCCATACTCATGCACCACCAGGTTGCGAAACCCTGCAGCCCTGACCATCCGTTCTGTAAGATCCTGATGGATATAACCCTGTTCTTCAAGCAGGTAAAAGATCTCATTGGTGCTGCCTGGTAAGCCCAGGTTTCTTTCGCTGACAACGTGCGCCGCCATGTCAATGCAGTTCTGAATCGCCATTTGAAGATTAAACAGAATACTTTCCTGCCTGTCCAGATCCTGAAGAAATTCGTGCTCCTTAACACTTCTCTTTATTTTAACCCGGTCTGCATGCTTCTGCACAGCCGCTGTTTTTGACAACAAAATATTTTTATCCACCATCAGGTTTGCTCATCCTTGCCTTCATGCTTTTCTGAAACATCCGCATATGAGGGGCGAACTCTGCATAAAGAACCAGACTTTTCATGCGGAACAGGGCCAGCTGTTCCTTATCGCTGACATATATAAGCATGCCTTTGTCAATAACCTGCGCTCGAAGCAGATAAGAGGCCTGGTTAAGAAAAACAAGGTGAACATCGTGCCGCAGGGCCCGGCAAAGGGGTGGAAGCAGCCGTTCCAGCTGCATTTTACGGTCGATTTCACCTGATGCTTCATCCAGCAAAACAGCGATATCCATATCGCTGCCGGGACGCAGACGGCCGGCCGCAGCAGAGCCAAAAAGATAGGCTGCAACAACCTGTCTGTTCTCGGTGAGGACAGGTCTTACCCTGCCGGCAATATCTGCAGGAGCTGGTCTCATAATATTTACCGGCACCACAGCGACATATCAGGTGATTGCCTTATCTAATCGCCGTATGGGTTTCTTTGATCATGAATACGACAAAGACAATCCCAGGAAGAACCGGTTTTCCTGAAGCATGAAGCTGTGGGTGTTATTCTTAGGCTTCCCGGATAAAGCAATAAAAAATTTGTCGCACAACCAGGCACAATAATCAACCTGCAGCCATCAGCTCAGCTCACCCGCCAGCATCCTGATCATCTGCTCATGCAGCACCCCGTTGCTGCCCAGGATATCCGCCTGGCCGGGCAAGTAATCCCGGCCGTCCATGGTGCTCACCCTGCCCCCGGCCTCCAGGATGAGACAGGCCCCGGCTGCAGTATCCCAGGGCTTGAGTCCTATCTCGAAAAAGGCGTCGAACCGGCCGGCAGCTGTATATGCCAGGTCTGTTGCCGCCGAGCCGCAGCGGCGCACCCCCCGGGTATTCATCAGAGCTCGGCGCATGTAGCCCAGGACCTGGTCCACATCAGTCCGCACGGTATAGGGAAACCCAGTGGCCACCAGGGTCTGTTCCAGGTCATCCGTTCCGGTTACGCTTATGCGCTCCCCGTTGAGAAATGCGCCCTGACCCTGTGCGGCATGGTACATCTCTCCCAGAACAGGCAGATATATTATGCCCATTTTAACCTGCCAGGCCCGCCAAAAGCCCACGGACACGGCCACGAAAGGAATTCTGTGGGCAAAATTGGTGGTGCCGTCCAGGGGATCGATGATCCAGGCAGGGCCATCTCCAAGAGCAGTCTTATCCGCTGACTCCTCAGCCAGGAAATCAGCTTCGGGGAAAAGCATGCCCAGGGACTGTTGGAGTTCTTTCTCCACGGCCAGGTCCGTGTCAGTCACCAGGTCGATGCGCCCCTTGTGTCTTATATTCCGGGGCTTATCCCAGGCCTCGAGAATCAGCCTGCCTGCGCTGCGCACCGCCTGCACCGCCTTCTGCAAAAATTGCGGATCAGGTTTCATATCTCCTCCGCTGTCTGCTGCTCCCTGGCTGCCAGGAACTCTATATCCGGCCATTCCTCCCGGGTACGCTCCAGCCTCCACCTGGTGGCGAAAAGCATGGCTGGATGGCCTTCCACGTCCTGCACCAGGGAATCCAAGTATCTTTTTCTGAAGTTTTCCAGGGCCTTTTTGTCCCGGGCCCTTATCCAGCGCACCGCAGAAAAATCCAGGGGCTCGTAGGCCGCCTCGACCCCGTATTCAGACCTGAGCCTGGCCGCGGTTACGTCGAACTGCAGGGGGCCTATGGCGCCCAGGACATAATCATTGCCCCCCACAGGCCTGAACAGCTGAATGGCCCCCTCTTCAGTGAGCTGTACCAGTCCTTTTTCCAGCTGCTTGGACTTGAGGGGATTCTTCAATAACACCCGCTGAAAGTATTCCGGCGCAAAATTGGGTATGCCCAGAAACTGCAGGCTTTCCCTGCTGCTCAGGGTATCGCCGATTTTCAGGGTGCCGTGATTATGTATCCCGATGATGTCACCGGGCCAGGCCTCTTCCACCCCGGCCCGGTCCTGGGCCATGAAGATGATGGCCCTGGAGATGAGAAAATCTTTATCTGTCCGGTTGTGACGCACTTTCATGCCTTTTTCAAATCTGCCCGAACATATGCGCATGAATGCTATGCGGTCCCTGTGAGCCGGGTCCATATTGGCCTGGATCTTGAAAACAACACCGGAAAAATCTGATTCCTCCGGAGATACCCGCCTGGATCTGGCCGGCCTGGGCCGTGGAGGCGGAGCCATGTAGACGAAATTGTCCAGGAGTTCGCGCACTCCGAAATTGTTCACTGCGCTGCCGAAAAATACCGGAGTCTGCCTTCCTTCCAGGTAGGCCTGCCGGTCAAAGGGATAGCCCGCTCCCCGGATAAGCTCAAGATCCTGGCGCAAACCGTCTGCTTCTGAGCCGCCTATAAGGTCGTCCAGCTCCGACCCTTGAATGTCCTTAATAAGCGCTCTTTCCCGGGGACGCCTCCCCTTGTGGTCCGGAGGAGTGAAAAAGCGGATCTCGTCGTGAACCAGATCGTACACCCCCTGGAAAAGCCTGCCCATGCCTATGGGCCAGGTCATGGGAGCGGCCTGGATGCCCAGGGTGTGCTCGATCTCGTCCAGCAGCTCAAAGGGATCCCGGCCTTCCCGGTCCAGCTTGTTGACGAAGGTCATGATGGGGGAGGAACGCATACGGCAGACTTCCATGAGCTTTTTAGTCTGCTCCTCCACGCCTTTGACCGAGTCAATGACCATAAGCGCGGAATCCACTGCCGTAAGCACCCGGTAGGTGTCCTCGGAAAAATCCTGGTGTCCTGGAGTGTCCAGGAGGTTGATCTCAAAATCCCGGTACAGAAATTTCATAACCGAGGAGGTCACTGAGATCCCGCGCTGCTGCTCCACTTCCATCCAGTCGGAGCGCGCATGCCGCTCGGCCTTTTTGGCCTTGATGCTCCCGGCCATCTGAATGGCTCCGCCAAAGAGCAGAAGCTTCTCAGTCAGGGTGGTCTTGCCCGCGTCGGGGTGGCTTATGATTCCAAAGGTCCGTCTTTTCAGGACCTCCTGTTTGATCCGGGATTGAAAAAATTCTGGTTTCATTGTGCTCATGCCTGTCGGTCTATGATAACCTTACCGAAAAAGTTATCGCATTCTTTTAAAAACTTTACAATGTAAGCTTTATGTTTTTAAGGGTCAAGAAGGATGTTTTCAGAAGAAAACTGGTTTGACTGTTACTGACCGGGTTCCCATTGAACAGACTTTTGCCGGTATAAGAAATGGCAAAGGACAGAGCTGTTGCAGCATAGAAACAACAGCTTTGGCTGCCGGGTGCAAACTGCGCCGTATTAACCTGCAGGACACAATACACCTGTTTGTCAGGCCTTTTAACTGTTTGATTCCAGTGGTACACTTCATGCATTATAATCAGGTGTTTTCAAAAATAATTGTTGAGCATCCCGTCATGTAATAAAAAAAAAGACTGGAGAACAGACCCGGGTTCAGTTATAAATATAAAACTCGGTTAGCTTCCCGGAATCATGGTCCAGGAACCATGTCTCCGGCTTTGACGCGAGGCTGCAAAATAACCCCCGGGCATATAAAACCAGCAGAGGTATCCTGCAGGAGAAACACGGTTTGAACAGACAATTTCTTGAATCAAATCAATTTTGTATCCTGGACAGGGCTTTAAAGGACTACAACGTTGGAATAGTCGGGACTTCTCATGGGTTAGCTTCCATCCTGGAATTAACCGAGATCCCGGATCTGGAGGAATTTTTTCCCAGGCTGAATCTGGTGGCACTGGCGCAGCCCGGCCCTGACGACAGGCTGCTGCAAAAAGCCGGGGCTAAGGGGATGAGGATTTACAGCTCATACCAGGACATGCTGAAAGCCCATCCCGAGATCAACCTGGTCATTGAGATCACCAGCAAGCAGTACATGATCCGGGAACTTCGCAGTGTTCTGCCTGCACATGTATCCCTACTGGATTACGGTGCGGCTATCTTTATGTGCGGCCTGCTGGCAATGTCCCAGGTCAGAACCAGATGCAGGCTGAATCTGACCTGGCAAAGAGACCTGGTACTGGCCGTCATTGATCATCTGCAGGATGACATGCTCCTTCTGGACACAAAAGGGGTGGTCCTGGATATGAATATGCATGTCAGCAATAGACTGGGAAAGGAAAAAAGTGAACTCATAGGCCGGCACTGCATGGAAATATTTGCATGTCCCAGGGATGCCTTCTACCACGGCTTCTCCAATGGGAAAGGCTACGCCGATGCAGTGTGTCCCTTCCATAAGACCGTTGAAATTCAAAAGCCTGCGGAAGCGGTGCAAACCTGGGTGGATGACCTGGGGCGGGCAAGGTATTTCCGCATCTATACCTACCCGGTGTTCGACCAGTCCGGAACCTTGAAATGGGTGGTGGAGATGAGACGGGACATCACCATTCGCACCGAAATGGAAAAGCGTCTGCTGCAATCGGAAAAGCTGGCCACAATAGGTGAACTGTCCACCTACATCGCCCACGAGATCCGCAACCC
>PUMA01000149.1 GCA_003551155.1 Desulfonatronospira sp. | reverse complement strand
TCTTTGTTTGCACTCCAATCTGCGGGCGAATCTACAATCAGCATTGCTCTTCTTTTTTTACAATATGCAAGCGCTTCGACATACACACCAACATCTGTATCGCCGTCTCTCTTATCGGGTGGAATACAAAGCAGGTTGAATATGTCAGCTTTTTCGAGTGCGTAGATTCCAGTCTTATTGTCTTTAGATCCCGTATAATCGCCAACTTCGAGCGATGCGCTATCATGTCCCCTTTTCTCCTCCTCAACGGTATACTCGTGTTCTTCTGGCCTTCCCGTTCCCAGTTCAGAACCTGCTTCGACCCGAACAAAAGAAGATTCCCTTTCCAAAACTTTATCTATCTGACGTAAATAATCTGGATGAACCGATACATTCATTATCTTTTCTGTTGTGCCGGTTGACCTGTCGGTCACTGTTAGATTGTAGAGATTATTATCCGGATTGCCGGCGTCATCCTCCATTGTCTCATAATCGACCTTAATGAATAGTTGGTTTCCCCAGGCACCGGGACTTGCCGCCACTAAAGCGGGCTTGCCCTCTCCAAGAGAAATACGTGCAGTTGTATTTAAAGACTCATCAGAAGAATCGGTTAGGGTTTGATATAATCTTACAATAATCGCCTGCGAGCCGCCGTTGTTGTAAAAATCGCGGACCGCGTATGACATGGGATAGTCTTTGTGCAGACCACCGAACATTCGCTCAAAATCGGCGAAGCTGTTAATAATCCGCGGTTCGTTCACCTCCCCTCGGACCGAACGGCCGATAAATGCAGCAACTGATGTGGCAACACCGGTGATGGTCCGCACACCACTTGGCACTTCATGAATATAGACACCAGGATAAGTTGGGGTCACTGACATACATTAAACCTCCTTGAAATTATTGAATAATCCACTTAGATGTAAGGTGTTGCGACTTTGTATCCAACCGGAATTTTAACATTCACCATGATTCCTGAATGCAGCTGTGGTATACAACTCCCAATCTGAGGGCCTTGGAAGAAATGCCCCTGCCTTGGGAGGCATTCACCGGGAGCTGGCAGTAGACCGAATCAAAGAAGCGGTACTGACCTGCCGCATAACAGATTGTAGTCGCCTTCCCGAAGACACCGCCGCAGTTTCATGTCCTGATCAAGACTAAGGTCGCAATCTTCAGACGGTTCAGATAGAGTAAATTCTCCTCAGAAGCTCTGGCCGGCCGCTTCGCATTTATTCCTGATCAAAAGATAAAAATTACCACCAGCCAGGCGGGCCGGGAGAGTCCTCTAAAAAATGTTGCAAACCCTGCGCCAAACTCCCCGATCGTCTGAATACATATCAATTAATTGTTGTTCTGCATTGTAACTCTTTGATATAAAACATTTTAAATTCAATATAAATGTCAGATTGTCTGCTGATCCCGTCAGTATTTTTTGTTGAAGGCTGACCGAAGCTTCATTTTTGAAATAATTATTACAAAAATGTAATATTTATTACATACTCTAGCCTTAACCAGCTCATGTTGGTTAGCTAACCTGCAAAAGTTCGGTTCCCCGACCTTTGCAGTGGAATTATTATAACGCATCACCCTTACTCTTCAGCTTCTTGGTTTTCTAAATTTTGGCTGATTGGGCATAAAATCCGCTCGTTATGTCGAAACACCAAAATTGCTCACCTGCTTTTTCTTTCCAGACGGAGTTTTTCCTTGAAGCCGGGCATGCCCGGTGCTAATATTATAATAATGCAAAGGAACAAATCACGCGAAATTAAAATTGGCCATGTAGGCGTGGGCGGTAATAATCCGGTCCGGCTCCAGAGCATGACCAATACTCCTACAAGAGATGCACAGGCCACTTTAAACCAGATCAATGCCCTGGCTCTGGCCGGCTGCGAACTGGTCAGGGTGGCCGTACCTGACTTTGAGGACGCTGCAGCCCTGTTTGAAATCAAAAAACACTGTCCCATTCCTCTCATCGCCGACATCCATTTTGATCACCGCCTGGCCCTAAGGGCCATGGATGCAGGAGTGGACGGACTGCGCATCAATCCAGGCAATATCAGCGACCCCTCCAAGGTGGCCAGGATTGTGGACCAGGCCAAAAAACACCGGATACCCATCCGTATCGGGGTCAACAGCGGATCAGTGGAAAAGAAGCTGCTCAAAGAATACAACGGTCCTGCTCCTGAGGCCATGGTGGAAAGCGCTCTGGGTCACATTAGACTGCTGGAAGAGCAGAACTTTGATCTGATCAAGATATCCATCAAATCATCCTCTGTTTTGGATACCATTGCCGCCTACCAGCTCATGGCCAGGCAAAGGGATTATCCGCTGCACATCGGGATTACCGAGGCGGGAACCCCCCTACGCGGGGCAGCCAAGTCCGGAGTCGGAATGGGAATACTTCTGTACCAGGGTCTCGGAGACACCCTGCGCGTTTCTCTTACCGGCGATCCGCTCCAGGAAATGACTGTAGCCTGGGAGATTCTCAGGGCACTGAATCTGCGGCACAGGGGCCCGGAAATTATTTCCTGCCCCACCTGCGGCCGCACAGAAATAGACCTGCCTGCCCTTGCCCTTGCTGTGGAGGACAGGTTGAGAAACGTGGAAAAGGTGTTCACCGTGGCTGTCATGGGTTGTGTAGTTAACGGCCCCGGCGAGGCCCGGGAGGCAGACATCGGGATTGCCGGAGGTAGAGACTGCGGAATTATATTCAGGAAAGGCCGGACAATCCGCAAGGTAAGGGGCCAGGATCTTGTCCCCGAGTTTATGGCTGAACTGGAAGATTTTTTGCGCTTGACATAATTTGATTGTGCAAATATTTTTAAATGTTTGCTTTCATAACCTTGCTCTCATGAGAGGGCCATCAGACCGAAAGGAGGAAAATGCATGATGCATGGCAAGTACGAAACTCTTCTTTTGCTTGATCCGGAACTGGGCAACGAGGGAAGCAGTGTCCTGTTGGAAAAATTTTCAGGCGTCCTGGAAAAAAACGGGGGGCAGATCATCAGGAATGACGACTGGGGAGTCAAGACCCTGGCCTATCCGGTTCAGAAACAGGTTCGTGGCAGGTATATCCGCATGGAATACTCTCTGCCGCCTGCTCAGGTCTCAGAGTTTGAGCGCAATATCCGCATCACGGATGGAGTCTTCAAATTTTTGACCGTAAAGCTGGATCAGGCACAGGACAAGCAAGAACAGCAGGAGGTGGAATAAAATGGCATTCAAAAAATTCACTCCCCGCAAAAAATACTGCCGTTTCTGCGCTTCCAGGGAAATTCTTCTGGACTACAAAAACGTGGAGATGCTCAAGGACTTCATTACCGACAGGGGCAAAATCATCGCCCGCAGAATCACCGGCAACTGCGCCAAACATCAAAGAGTTCTGACAACGGAGATCAAGAAGGCCAGACAGATGGCGCTTCTTTACTATACTGTAACTCACAGCGCTGATGTCAAAAAAAAGACAACCTAGGAGAATTCAACATGCAGCTGATTTTAAGAGCAGATGTGGACAACCTTGGCCGGCTGGGCGATAAGGTCAAGGTTAAGCCCGGATATGCACGCAACTATCTCATACCACAAGGCCTTGCCTATCCTGCAACCAGGGCTAATCTGAACATCTTTGAGCAGGAAAAAAGACAGTTGCAGAAAAAGATGGATGCACTGCGCGATTCCGCCAGGACCCTGGCTGAAAAGCTTGAAGAGGTGCAGGTGGAGATTCCTGTTCGTGTGGGTGAGCACGACAAGCTTTACGGATCGGTCACAACTACCATGATTGCCGATGTTCTGTCTCAAATGGGGATTGATATTGACCGGCGCAAGATCGTTCTGGACAACCCCATAAGAAACCTGGGCGAGTATGAAGTTGGCATAAAACTTCACCACGATGTCCAATCCAAAATCAAGGTCAGTGTGGTAAAACATGGAAGCGAACAGCAAGTCGGGCAGGCCCGGAAAGAATCATGACAGCGGCTCTCCTGCATCCAGGCAGAAAGGCTTTAAAAAACCCCATGTGAACAGGGCCTCAGAAACTGTTTCTGCTGACCTGATCAAAAAAATGCCCCCTCAGAACCTGGAGGCTGAACAGGCGGTTCTTGGCGGGGTTTTTTTGTCCAACGAGGTCCTGCATACACTTATAGATACCCTGAGCGAAGAGGATTTCTACTCCCCTGCCCATCGGATCATCTTCCGGAACTTTTTGGAGCTCTACCGGCGCAATATCCCGGTGGACCTGGTCACAGTGCATGAGGAACTGGATAAGAACTCCCTGCTGGAAAGCATAGGCGGAGCAGTTTATCTGGCCTCATTGACCGAGGCTGTAGCCGCATCCGCCAACGTGCTTTATTATGCCCAGATAGTTAAAGAAAAGTCCGTGCGCAGACATCTGATCCAGGCCGCCACCAGTATCATTGCCAGGAGCTTCGAGCCCGGCTGCGAGATGAGCGAGCTGCTGGATTCTTCAGAACAGAGCATTTTTGCCATCAGCGAATCCAAAACCAAGCCTGTTTTTCGTTCCACCAGGGAGCTGGTGGATGATGTATTTGAACTTCTGGAAAAAAGAGTGGAACGCAAGGAACTGGTTACCGGCGTTGCTACAGGATATCACAAATTGGACGAGCTCACCGCGGGATTCCAGCCTACCGACCTGATTATCTGCGCCGGACGCCCCAGTATGGGCAAAACTGCTTTTGCCCTGAATGTAGCCATGCGTTCGGCAGTATCCAATGGGATAAAAACCGCTGTCTTTTCCCTGGAAATGTCCATGGAACAGCTCATGATGCGCATGCTCTGCGCATGGGGCAAGGTTAACCTCAAAAACCTGCGCACAGGCTTTTTAAGCGACGAGGACTGGGCCAGACTTTATCAGTCAGCCGATGCCCTGTCCAGGGCTCCCATCTATATTGATGATACCCCGTCTCTGTCCTCCATGGAGATGCGGGCCAGGAGCCGCCGTCTTAAATCCGAAAAAGGTCTGGACCTGGTGGTTGTTGACTATCTGCAGCTCATGCGCGCCGGCAGGTTCATCGACTCCCGGGAGCAGGAGATTTCGGAAATCTCCAGGTCACTGAAGGCCCTGGCCAAAGAATTGAGCGTGCCGGTACTGGCCCTTTCCCAGCTAAACCGCAAAGTAGAGGAAAGGACAAACAAAAGACCTGTGCTGTCGGATCTGCGGGAATCCGGAGCAATTGAACAGGATGCTGACGTAATACTGTTTCTGTACCGGGACGGGGTATATAACCCCAGAGAGGACAACCCCCGCAGGGATATAGCAGAAGTCATCGTGGGCAAGCAAAGAAACGGGCCTGTGGGAGCTGTTGAGCTGTCTTACCTGGACCGTTTTACAGCCTTTGAAAACCTGAGCCATATTCCGGTCCCGTCTGAAGAACAAAGCACACAACTTATTTAAGATGCCGGTTAATAAGCATGGAAATCTTTGACTCCTATGAGCTGCTGGATCGCAGTGATCTGGAAGAACTCCAGGCGGTGCGCCTGAAAACCACTGTTTACCAGGCCACTGCCTCCAATTTCTACAGAAACCGGCTGGCCCGGTCAGGAATAAAGGTTGCCCACATAAATCATTCCCGGGATATTGCTGCGCTGCCCTTCACCACCAAGGAAGACCTTCGTGAACACTACCCTTTTGGTTTTCTGGCCCTGCCCAGAGAAAAAATGGTCCGGCTGCATGCCTCTTCCGGGACCACGGGTTCATCCACGGTCATTTTGCATACCCAGAACGATCTCAATGTCTGGGCTGACTTGGTGGCCAGATCCATTCATGCAGCCGGAGTAAGATCAAGGGATGTTTTCCAGAACATGAGTGGATACGGTCTTTTCACCGGGGGGCTGGGAATCCATTACGGGGCTGAAAGACTGGGATGCCTCACCATCCCCGCAGGTGCCGGAAACAGTAAGCGCCAGATAAAAATGCTTGAAGATTTCCAGGTGACAGTGGCTCATATAATACCCTCCTACGCCCTGCATCTGAGTTCTGTTTTTGATCAGCTGGGGCTTGACCCCCGTTCCCTTCACCTGCGCATCATGCTCATCGGAGCAGAGCCTCATACCCAAGAAGTCAGAACCAGGATCCAGGACATTTACGGGGTCAAAGCATATAATTCCTACGGCCTGTCAGAAATGAACGGTCCGGGCGTAGCTTTCGAGTGCGTTCACCAGAACGGCATGCATCTCTGGGAGGACGCCTATCTGGGGGAAATAATCGATCCCGTGACTCTTGAACCGGTTCCCGAAGGCATAAAAGGCGAACTGGTTTTGACCACTCTCGCCCGGGAAGGAATGCCCCTCTTGAGATACCGCACCAGAGACCTGACCAGGTTTATCCCAGGAGAATGTCCCTGCGGCCGCAGGCACAGACGCATTGACCGCATTGCTGGACGCTCCGACGACATGATGGTCATCAAGGGGGTTAATGTCTACCCCATGCAGGTGGAAAGAGTGCTCATGTCCATTCCAGAGGTAGGGCAAAACTATCTTATCCAGCTGGAGCGTGAAGGCTATCTGGACCAGATGCGGGTCAAGGTTGAAATCCGCGACGAATATTTTGTTGAGGACATGCGCCAGCTGCAGAAACTGCAGCAGAAAATAGCCGGCCTGTTAAGAGAGGAAATACTTATCAGCCCAAAAGTTGACCTTGTGGAGCACAATTCTCTGCCCAACTCCCAGGGCAAGGCCATCCGCGTTGTGGATACAAGAAACAAACAGAATTAATTGCAGCTATTAACCTGTCTACAACCCGTCTGCTGCAGAAAACGGATGCAAGGAGCAGAAGCATGACTAAAGTAGCAATTTTCATGGGCAGCAAGTCCGATCTGGATCTGGTCAGACCCTGCGCCGAAGTACTCAAGAGCCTGGAAATCGAACACCTCATGACCATTACCTCGGCCCACCGCACTCCTCTAAGGACAAAAGAACTGGTGCGGGACATGGAAGCAAAAGGCTGCAGGATCTTCATCTGCGCTGCTGGAATGGCCGCTCATCTGGCCGGTGCCGTGGCCGCCCAGACCATAAAGCCGGTGATCGGCATTCCTCTGGCCGCTTCCAGCCTGAACGGCTGGGATGCTCTGCTGGCCACAGTACAGATGCCTCCGGGATTTCCCGTGGGCACAGTAGCCCTGGACAAGGCCGGCGCCAGAAACGCTGCCTGGATGGCTGCCCAGATCCTGGCGCTGGAAGACGAGGCCCTGGCCGCAAAGATCATAAAGGCCAGGGAAAAAATGGCCAAAGACGTGGAAAGAGCTGCTCAGGAGCTCAAGGGGTGAACAACGGCAGCCCGGCTTTGATCATTCTGGCCTGCGTATTTACCGGAAGCCTGGTCATAGCCGCGGTTATTTCCTCCAAGATCATCAGCTTGGGCCCCATTGTGGTGCCCGCAGGAATCCTGGCATACTGCCTGACCTTTGTGGCCTCCGATGTCATCAGCGAAATCTGGGGCAAGAACAGGGCCAGACAGGTGGTCACAGGAGGTTTTGTGGCCCTGGTAGTCTGCCTGGGTCTGATTCATCTGGCCCTGGCCTGGCCTGCAGCACCATTCTGGGAAGGACGGGAAAGCTTTGAAGAGGTCCTGGGAGCCACTCCAAGAATCATTCTGGCTTCCCTGGCAGCTTATCTGGTCAGCCAGAATCACGATGTCTGGGCCTTTCACTTCTGGAAAAAGGCATTTCAGGGCAGACACCTGTGGCTTAGGAACAATCTGTCCACCAGTGTCTCTCAGATCCTGGACAGCACCATATTCATCTGCATTGCCTTCTGGGGGATAATGCCTGTAATGCCAATGATCCTGGGACAAATTCTGGTCAAGCTTCTTATAGCTCTTCTGGACACTCCAGTGGTTTATTTTCTGGTCTGGCTGCTCAAAAAGCCCCTTGCAAAAGAAAACCCGTCTGCATCCGGTTAAACTATTACCTTTTTCCCGATATCCCGACGATAATAACTACCTTCAAAAGATATCTGTTCCACTGCCCGGTAACAGCGCTCAATAGCATCCTTCAGGCCGTCTCCCAGTGCGGTCACCCCAAGAACCCGGCCTCCGTCGGTTACCAGGCGGCCATCTGTGTGCCTGGTTCCGGCATGAAAAACCTTAACCAGAGGATCCTCCTCGGCCTTCTGAATTCCGTTTATTTCATGGCCCTTGGTGAATCTGCGCGGATAGCCCTCAGAGGACAGGACAACACACACCGAAGCCTCCGGGCGGACCCTTAGATCGATTTTTTCAGCGCCGCCATGAACACAGGCCGTAATGATCTCCAGAAGATCCGATTCCATGCGCATAAGCAGAGGCTGACATTCGGGATCCCCGAAGCGGACATTGTATTCCAGCACGTTAGGCCCTTGAGCTGTAAACATGAGACCGGCATACAGAACGCCTTTAAATGGCTGTTCTGTCTGTTCCAGATGCTGCAGAATAGGCCTGATAACCAGATCAGCTGTTTCCTGATACTTTTCAGGAGGCAAAACCGGCGCCGGGCTGTAGGCCCCCATTCCTCCTGTATTGGGACCGGTATCATTTTCTCCGATGCGCTTGTAATCCTGTGCGGAAGGAAGCAGAATAAAGTCATGGCCGTCGCAAAGAGCCAGAAAGGATGCCTCTTCCCCTTCAAGAGCCTCTTCAATGACCACCCGTTCTCCTGCCTTGCCGAAAACTTCCTTGACCAGCATGTCGTGCAGGGCTTCCTGAGCCTCGCTGTAATCTGAGGCCACTACAACACCTTTTCCGGCTGCCAGGCCGTCCGCCTTTACCACCAGGGGATATGCTCTGGAACGCACATGGTTCAGGGCCTGAAAATAATCCTCGAACACCTTGTGCCTGGCTGTAGGCACTTCCGCTTGAGCCATTAGCGACTTGGCAAAGGCCTTGCTGCCCTCGAGCTGGGCCGCATATGTTCCAGGCCCAAAACATGGGATGCGCTCACTTTCCAGGGCATCGGTCAACCCCAGGACCAGAGGCAGTTCAGGGCCGACTATAACCAGATCCACCTTTCTTTCCCTGGCCAGCCTGACCAGTCCGGGAATATCATCGACATCCACAGGAATATTCTCCCCCTCGAGAGCTGTACCGCCGTTGCCGGGCGCGATATAAAGCTCCACGAGTCCCGGGCTCTGCCGGATCTTCCAGGCCAGGGCATGTTCACGTCCGCCTGAACCCACTATCAATACGCGCATACGTGCTCCTTGGATTATTCTTGATAAAAAATGCAACAAACAGAAATTTCAGATTCGGTCAATCAGAATACAATTTACTGATAGTCCAGCTACCTGCGCTTGAACAGCCTTTCAAGCTCCCTGCTCCCAATTTCCAGACAAATGGGGCGGCCGTGAGGGCAGAACTGTCTGTTTTTGCACTGCATAAGCCTGTGAGCCAGGCCCATGGCTTCATCAGGAGTAAGGCCCTGTCCTGCCTTGAGGGCAGTGCGGCAGGACAGAAGAACAAGCACCTCATCCAGATCCCTGGTCTTTTCTGTCAGGATGGAACGTAAGATATCCAGGCCATCTTTGGAAGACAGAAAGTCAGGCAGGCCTGAAATCTGAAGATTGCTGTTTTCCTGAATCTCCAGTCTGAAGCCCAGAGATTTTAGAGTTTCCCAGCCGTCTTCCAGGACTGTTTTTTCCGATGGGTGCAGGTGGATCTGAACAGGCATGGCCAGCCATCTGCTTTGAATGTGCTCTGCTTCGCTTTTTGTCTGTTCAAAAATGATCCGTTCGTGAGCCCCGTGCTGATCCATGATCAGAATCCGTCCGGATGTCTTGAGAAACAGAAGATAGGTCTTCTCCACCTGGCCCAGATAGGTAAGCTTCATATCCTCCGAGTAAAGCCCTGACTGCCTGGTTACTTCTTCTGGCCTGTATGGATAGTCCAGAGCTTTTTCTGCCGTAAAGTCCTTCTGAAATCCGGGCAGTTCCAGATTCTTTTCCATATAATCCCCTGCCTGGAGAGAAAGACTGTCCTGATTCTTATTTTGACCAGTTGCAGAAAGCACAGGATCATGCTCTGTCTCCGCAACAGGGCTCTCACCAAGAACACCGCCTACAGCCCGGACCACCAGGGAAAAAATCTGCTTTTCATTGCGGAAACGCACTTCAGATTTAGCCGGATGAACATTGACATCCACTTCCTTGGACGGAATCTGAAGGAACATGACCACCTGGGGGTATTCCCTGGACAAAAGCCTGCCCTTATATGCCTGTCTCAGCGCTGACATGAGCATTCTGTCCCTTACAGGCCTGTCATTGACATACAAATACATGCGTTCACCCCTGGCCTGGGCATTTTCCGGAGCAGAAGCCATGCCATGTACCTTGTACTCCCCCTGTTCCAGATAAAACTTTCTAAGCCCGCGGCAGACCTGTTCCGGCCAGATCCTGGCCAGCCTCTCCTCCAGAGTTTCTTTCCTGAAGAATCTGTAAATGGTTCGTCCGTCCATTTCCAGCTCCATATCCACTTCCAGACGGGCCAGAGCCATGCGTATAAAGCTTTCAGAACATCTTCTGGCTTCAGTGTTCATGGTCTTGAGAAATTTTAGTCTGGCCGGAATATTGGCCAGAAGATTCTGTACCCTGACCCTGGTACCCCGACTCATGGCCACGGGGCCCTGCTCCAGGTTCTCTCCGTAGAGCATTTCCAGAAAATATCCCTCGTTTCTGCCGCGCAAGCATGACCCCAGGTAAAGCCTGGACACTGAAGCGATGCTGGGCAGGGCCTCTCCCCTGAAGCCAAAGCTCTGCACAGCAAACAGATTTTCTAG
>PUMA01000115.1 GCA_003551155.1 Desulfonatronospira sp. | reverse complement strand
CCTTTCTGCATACAGCCATAGTGGGCAAACAGAGGAATGTGCTTCACCGGACCAACCTGGTGCTCATCTGTCTGGCCCTGGTGACCTGTTTTTTTGCCACCTACCTGGTGCGCAGCGATGTCATTGAATCCCTGCATACATTTGGTGGCCGGGGAGTAGGAGGGCCATTAGTGCTCTTCATGCTGGGAATTCTTGTCCTGACCATTTTCGTGGCCCTGACAGGAGAAAAGCGAAAAAGCGCTCTGGACAGTCTGTGGGGCAGGCAGGGACTGATGATCGTTATCAGCTGGCTTTTTCTGGCCATGGCGGTCATAGTAGCCATGGGCACCATGTGGCCGGTGATTTCCAACATCTGGACCGAAAACCCCATGGGACTGGGACCGGACTTCTACAACCGGGTCTGCCTGCCTTTGTTTACGGCCATGGCCCTGATCCTGTGTATCTGCCCCTGGCTTAACTGGAGAAGCGGTGTACTGGATATGCAGGGCCTGCTGGCGGTTGTGGCGGTTTTAGCCATGTCCATGGCAGGATTGTGGATTGGAGGCATGCGGGACTTTCTGCCTCTCCTGGCAGCTTCTGCTGGCTTTGCAGGCATTTTGTCAATGCTTCTGTTTATCCTTTCCAGGCGAGAGGTCCGGGGCAAAAGAACCGGCTGGGGCATGTACCTGGTTCATTTGGGGGTGGCCATGATTGTGCTGGGAGTGGCCTTTTCCGGTCCATATCAGCAGGAAAAGCGGGTGGTCCTTAGCCAGGGTGAGACAGTGGTCATGGATGTCTATGAAATAACCTATTCCGACTTCAGAGAAGAGCATCAGCCGGGTGTATCCATTTACGAAGCCCGGCTGGATGTGACCAGGGACGGTAAGGAAGTGGGTTCCCTGTTTCCCCAGCGTACCCTGCACCGAAATTTTGACCAGCCCTATTCAGAGGTATCCACCATCTTTTCCCTGGGCAAGGAAATATATTCCACAATCCTGGGGTTTGACCCGGAACTCAACGTCACCTTCAAGCTGACCATAAACCCGCTGATCAACTGGATCTGGATCGGGAGCATAATCCTGTGTCTGTCCATTTTCCTGATCATGGGCAGGGTCAGGGGTCCAGGCAGGAGCGATTAGCAATACATGCAGATAGGGGACAATCAAGAGGTACTGCTGGAACTGGACCGGGTCAGCCATTTTTTTGACCAGCGCCTGGTTTTCAGGGACGTCTCCCTGAAACTTTACAGGGGCAGCGTCCTGCTCCTGGCCGGACCCAACGGGGCGGGAAAAACCACCCTGGTGAATATCATGTCCGGTCTGATCAAACCGGTGCACGGCCGGGTCATCACCGGTGTTCCCCGGGAGAAGACAGCCTTTCTGGGGCATTACACATTTATTTATCCCGGGCTCAGCGCCCTGGGAAATCTCAGGTTCTGGGCAGGCATGTACAGCCTGGAGATAAGCGACCATGAACTGGCCAAAATACTGACCACGGTGGGTCTCAAGGGATTTGTCCATGAAAGCGCCGGAACCTTTTCCAGGGGCATGGCTCAGCGCCTTAGTCTGGCCCGTGTGCTCATGCTCAGGCCTGAACTCATGTTTCTGGATGAGCCGGCTACAGGTATGGACTACGGGTCCAGACGGATGCTCAGGGACCAGATCCTGGAGGCCAGGCAGAATGGAGCAGGCATTGTGTGGGTCAGCCACTCCCTGGAGGAGGATCTGGACCAGGCGGACATGGTGATGTATCTGGAAAACAAAAAGATGGCTTTTTTGGGACGGCCCGCGGATTTCAGAATGCTGCCCGCGGAGGCCGGATAGTGAAATGCAGGCCTCTGGCCCTGGCGGCCAAGGATTTGCGGCTGGTTTTCGCCGACGGCGCAGGAATAATCCAGCCTGTGCTTCTGGGTCTCATTCTGGTCTTCGTATTCAGCTTGTCCACTCCGGTGGGAGAGGAGGTTCCGGCCCAGGCCGCTGCCGCAATTTTCTGGCTGGCCACCAGCTTTGCCGTGATCCTGGTTTTCAACACCCTGTACAGCCTGGAGGGAGCTAATCAGGCGCGCATCGGCCTGCTCCTGTCGCCCATGCCGGTGCAGTACATCTGGATGGGCAAGGCTTTGTCAGGGCTGGTGCTGCTGCTGACTGCCCAGATCTTTTTTCTGCCGGCCATCATTGTTTTTCTGGGACAGGATCTTATGGTTTCCTGGCCTGGTGCCCTGGGGACCATCCTGCTCATTGACTGGGGCCTGGTGGCGGTAGGATCTTTGCTGGGAGCCATGTCCCAGGGGCACAGCGCCAGGGATTCTCTGCTCAGCGTGGTGGTGTTTCCCCTGCTGGTCCCGCTTTTGCTGGCCGGGATCAGTATGGGCTCCTTTTTTCTTGGAGAGGGTACAGGCGGGGAGCCCGGGTCCTGGCTGGGTCTGGTCCTGGCCTTCAACGCACTGTTCACCGGCGCGGCCCTGGTGCTTTTTCCCTTTATTTACGGGGAATACTGACGCATCCGGTTGCCCTGCCCTGCCGGGACTTTGCTGCTGTGATTATACCATACGGTCCTGGACACAGTGACTGTTTTACATTGCAAGAGCCAAATCCATGAAGAATATGCAAGTCAATGCAAATAAGAACTCAAATCTTTCCTTGGCCGGAGCTTTGGTCCTGGCCGGAGGCGCGGCCCTGGCCCTGTCTCAGTATTTCATCTGGATCCACGCTCCCGTAGAGGTGACCATGGGGCTGGTCCAGAAGATTTTTTACCTGCACTTGCCGGCAGCCTGGTGGGGGATGATCTGTTTTTTCATTGTTTTTTGCGCCAGTATCGGTTTTCTGCTGCGCAGGAGTCCGGCTATGGACCAGCTGGCAGCCTCTGCTGCGGAAATCGGTCTGCTTTACAGCACCATGGCCCTGGCCACAGGATCCCTCTGGGCCAGGGTTTCCTGGAATACCTGGTGGACATGGGATCCCAGGCTTTCCACCGCTTTGATCATGTGGTTCATCTATGCCGGTTACCTGGTGCTGCGTCAGTCCATAGATAACAGACGCAAGATGCGCATGGTGGCTGCAGTCCTCGGGATTATGGCTTTCTTGAATGTGCCCCTGGTCTTTCTGTCCGCCCGCATGTGGAGAAGCATTCACCCGGCTGTGTTTGCCTCTGAAGGCGGTGGCCTGGAACCGGAAATGCTGACCACGGTCATTGTCTGTGTGGTATCCCTGGGACTTCTGACAGCGGGTCTGCTCATGTTCCGTTTCCGGCAGAAAAATATTCAGGAGCGGGTTTTGGATCTTTACAGGCATTAAGGAGAAACAACCGTCTTCAGGCGCAGTTTGTCAACGCATCCGCCTGGAGCAAACAAAAGGATGAGTTTGGAAATGACGTATCTGATTGCCAGCAACGTGGTTATCTGGCTTGGGATAGGTGGCTATGTCTTTTATCTCGCCGCAGTCCAGAAAAAGCTTGAAAGAAAGTTGGAACAGCTGGAGGAGTTGTCTCATGAGCAATAAACTGCTGTCATCTACGGCCATGCAAAGGACAGTAATAGTTTTTGCACTCTTGGCTCTGGCGGTTATCTTTGTGTCCTCGGTCTGGCACAGGATCCAGTCCCCGTCTCTGGTCATCGAAACCAGGGCGCAGCAGGCTGACCGGGACGCCATGTCCCGGGTGGCAGCCCTGATGCAGGAAGTGGAGAGAGACCCGGAAAACGTGCGCGCCCTTACTGAACTTGCCAATTTTTTTATGCGGACTGAGGACTGGGACAGGGCTTTTGCCTTCTGGAAGAGAATCCTGGGCATTGATCCGGAAAACAGGCTGGCTCTTAATCAGGCGGGATTTACCCTGTTTCAGAAGGGCAGGCATGCGGAAGCGGCAGAGCTTTTCCATCGTCTTTTGGATCTGGACCCGGACAATTATCACAGCCATTTCAATCTGGCCATTATCTACAAGTATTACTTGGATGACCAGGCAAAAGCCGAAGAACACCTTAAAAACATTCTGGATATCGATCCGGACAACCCCGAGCTTATGGAAAGGGTGCGCAGCGAACTGGACAGCCCCCTGCCTGAAGAAGGCCCGTGATGGGTCCTGCTAGCCGTAAATTACAAGGCAGGCACAAGCCATGGGTTGAACAGGCACGGTTTTCCTGTTTGACAGATACTTGTAATTCCCATTAACATTTAAAAATTTAATCCTGATAAGAGCTGTTTTTTTTATAAGTATCGGAGGCGGAAATGGATAAAATGTGGGGCCAGGGCCTTACTTTTGACGATGTACTGCTCGTCCCGGCCTATTCAGAGGTTCTGCCGGATGAAACCGATCTGAGGACCATGCTTACTCCGGAGATTGCTCTGAACATTCCACTGCTCAGTGCGGCCATGGATACTGTCACTGAATCAGAAATGTCCATTTCCATGGCCCGGTCCGGTGGCATCGGAGTGGTGCACAAGAATATGAGCATTGAAAGACAGCGTCAGGAAGTGGAGAGAGTCAAGAAGTCCGAAAGCGGCATGATCATGGATCCGGTTACGGTCAGCCCTGACGATGATGTGGAGCAGGTGCTGAGGTTAATGGCTGAATACCGCATTTCCGGATTGCCCGTGGAGAAAAAAGGACGCCTCATGGGTATAGTTACCAACCGGGACGTGCGTTTTGTCAGTGACCTGAGCACCAGGGTGGCCCAGGTCATGACCAGTAATAACCTGATTACCGTACCCGTGGGGACTACCCTGAGCGATGCCAAGGAAATTCTGCAGAAGAACAAGATAGAAAAACTCCTGGTTGTGGATGAAAAGGGCAAGCTTCAGGGTCTGATCACCATTAAGGATATTGAAAAAATAAAAAAATACCCCAATGCTTGCAAGGACGCCATGGGCAGGCTGAGAGTGGGAGCAGCCGTGGGCGTGGGCGAGGATATGCTCGCCCGCATGGAGGCTCTGCTCAGGGGGGGTGCAGACTTTATTGTCCTGGATTCAGCCCATGGGCACTCCAGAAATATCATCAGGGCCATACAGGCAGCCAAGAAAGCATTTCCTGGCTGTCAGCTGGTGGCAGGCAACGTTGCCACTTACGAAGGGGCCAGGGCCCTGGTGGAAGCCGGGGCTGATGCTGTAAAGGTGGGCATCGGTCCGGGATCCATCTGCACCACCCGGGTAGTGGCCGGGGTAGGAGTGCCACAGGTTACGGCCATCATGGAATGCACCAGGGCCTGCAGGGAAAAGGACCGCTGTGTAATTGCCGATGGAGGGGGCAAGTTTTCCGGGGATGTGATCAAAGCACTGGTGGCAGGAGCAGACACGGTCATGATGGGGAGCATGCTGGCCGGGACCACGGAAAGCCCCGGGGAAACCATTCTTTACCAGGGCCGGACCTACAAGATTTACCGGGGCATGGGTTCCATTGACGCCATGAGGGATGGCAGCAGCGACCGCTATTTCCAGGAAAAGAGCAGCAAGCTTGTCCCGGAGGGCATTGTAGGCCGGGTGCCCTTCAAGGGCCCTGCAGGGGACACCATTTACCAGCTGGTGGGCGGAGTTCAGTCGGGCATGGGCTATCTGGGTTGCGGCACTGTCAGGGATCTGCAGCAAAAGGGGCGATTCCTGACCATGACTCCGGCAGGGTACAGGGAAAGCCACGTGCATGACGTGATCATCACCAAGGAAGCTCCCAATTACCGCATTGAGAATTATTGAAGACCGATCAACTATTAACCCTCACTGACCACAGGCAGACCAGCATGCAAGTACAAAGCAGGGTTATCATACTGGACTTCGGTTCCCAGTACACTCAGCTCATAGCCAGAAGAATCCGCGAAGCCGGGGTGTATTCCGAGATCCATCCCTGCACTGTTGATCTGCAGGTCCTGAAGGATCTCAGGCCGTCAGCCCTTGTTCTGTCAGGGGGACCTGCCAGTGTTGGCCTGATGGAGTCACCGGAAATTGACCCCCGGGTATTTGACCTGGGCCTTCCTGTTTTGGGGATTTGTTACGGAATGCAGTTGATTGCCCATGTTTTCGGCGGCAGTATCGAGCCTGTCTTCAGCAGGGAATATGGCCGGGCAGGCCTTGAATTTATCCGGGACTGTCCTTTGTGGAACGGCCTGACCCGCAAGGACGGCCTGACTGTCTGGATGTCTCATGGCGATTCAGTGACAAGACCCCCTGATGATTTCCAGGTCCTGGGCCGGACTTCCAGTGTTGAAATTGCAGCCATTGGCAACGATCAGAAAAAGGTTTTCGGTCTGCAGTTCCACCCTGAAGTGGCCCATACTGAAGAAGGCTACAGGATCCTGCACAATTTTCTGTTCAAGGTGGCCGGGCTGACTCCTGACTGGTCCATGTCCTCCTTCATCCAGGACAACATCCAGAGCCTGCAGGAAATGATCCCTGAGGACGAACAGGTGGTCTGCGGCCTGAGCGGGGGAATCGACTCCACGGTGGTGGCAGTGCTTCTGCACAAGGCCATCGGCAAGCGCCTGCACTGTATCCTGGTGGACAACGGTGTGCTCAGACACAACGAAGGGCGCGAAGTGGTGGAGACCCTGGAAAAACACTTTGATATCAATCTCAGGTATGTGCAGGCCCAGGATCTTTTCCTGTCCCGTTTGAGCGGGGTCAAAGATCCCGAGGAAAAGAGAAAGGTTATCGGCCGGACCTTTATTGATGTTTTCGAGCGTGAAGCCTCAGCCATACCCGGTGTCAGGTGGCTGGCCCAAGGTACTCTTTACCCGGATGTGATCGAGAGTGTATCCTTTAAAGGACCTTCGGCTGTTATCAAAAGCCATCATAATGTGGGCGGACTGCCGGAAAAGATGAACCTGAAGCTGGTGGAACCCCTGAGGGAGCTGTTCAAGGACGAGGTGCGCAAAGTAGCCCTGGAACTGGGTATACCGGATACCATAGTCTGGCGCCATCCATTTCCGGGTCCAGGTCTGGCCATAAGGGTCATCGGAACCATCACTCCGGGAAGGCTTGAGATTCTGCGCAAGGCCGACCGCATAGTGCAGAACGAGCTTATGGCAGCGGATTGGTATACCAAGGTATGGCAGGGATTTGCTGTCCTTCTGCCTTTGAAGACCGTGGGGGTCATGGGGGATGAGCGAACTTACGAGCACGTTGTGGCCCTGCGCATTGTGGACAGTGTGGATGCCATGACCGCTGACTGGACCAGGCTGCCTTCAGAAATCCTGGCCAGGATTTCCAACAGGATCATCAACGAGGTGCAGGGAGTAAACAGGGTAGTGTTTGACATATCGTCCAAGCCTCCGAGCACTATTGAGTGGGAATAGCCCAAAGGGAATAGGAACATGTTTGGAATAGGCACAACTGAACTTCTGGTGATTCTTGTGGTGGCCCTGCTGGTTCTGGGACCCAAGAAACTGCCGGAAATCGCTCGGTCCCTGGGCAAGACCCTGGCCGAGTTCAAGCGGGTCAGCACGGATGTCAAGCGGACCATAGACCTGGAGGTGGAGGAGGAGGAAGAAAAGGAACGCAGCAAAAAGCTGAAACAGAAGATGGAACACAAGTCCAGACAGGAAAAAAAGCCCCCTGCCGAAGATTCCGGATCTGCACAGGAGCAGGAGGAATCCACGGTTAAGGCAGATTCCGGTGCTTCGGCTCCAGAAGCAGAGACACAGGAGCGGAAAACTCAGGACAGAAATGTTCAGCAACAGGAAAAAAAAGGCTGATGCCGGGCCATGACCACTGAGCAAAGGGAAGAAACCATTCAGGAGGAGGAGGTATCCTCCTCAGATGAGGGAATGACCTTCACCGAGCACCTGGAAGAGCTCCGGTACAGGCTTTTCAGGATCATAATCGCCGCCTTTGTGGGCTTTCTCATCTGCTACCTGTTCAAGGAGAGGCTTTTCAGCATTCTCATGGACCCGCTGGTAAAGGTTCTGCCCGAGGCCAGCTCCATGATTTTTACCGGTCTGCCAGAGGCCTTTTTCACCTATCTCAAGGTGTCTCTGGTGGCCGGGATATTTCTGGCCAGCCCGTACATCTTCTACCAGATATGGCAGTTTGTCAGCCCGGGCATGTATGACACTGAAAAGAAGTTCATCATACCCATTGCCTTCATTTCTGCCGCGTTTTTCGTGATAGGGGCCCTGTTCGGCTATTTCGTGGTCTTTCCTATAGGGTTTCATTTTTTCGTGGGCTTTGCCAATGAAATGATTCAGCCCATGCCTTCTCTGCGGGAATATTTCAGTTTTGCGGTCAAGCTTCTTTTTGCCTTTGGAATAGCCTTTGAGCTTCCCCTGTTCATCTTTTTTCTGGCCCGCATGGGCATAGTCAGTTCCAGGTCTCTGCGGAAACAGCGAAAGTATGCTGTTCTGATCATCTTTCTGGCTGCGGCTTTCCTTACGCCGCCGGACATCATCAGCCAGATTCTCATGTCCGGCCCCCTGATCCTCCTTTACGAGCTGAGCATCTGGGTGGCCTATGTCTGGGGAAGAGAAAGAAAGCACAGAGGGAAAGAGGGTCAAGAAGATGAAGATGAAGATGAAGTGGCTGAAGAAAAAAAATAGCCGATGATTAACCCCTGGTGCATGTTCCTTGCTCGAACACAGATGCGGACATCAGGGTGTATTTCTGGCATGGAGCTACACCAGTCCAAAAAAACCGGAGAAAATACATGCGTAAGGCCAGTATTGACCGTCAGACTTTGGAAACCGGTATCGAGCTGAATCTGGATCTTGATCCGGCTGAGGGCCAGTCAAGCGAGGTGCGCACCGGTTTTGGTTTTTTTGACCACATGCTTACTCTTCTGGCCCACTGGTCAGGCATAAGTCTTAAAGTGCACTGCAGGGGCGATCTGCAGGTGGATGCACACCACAGCATGGAAGATACAGGAATCTGCTTGGGTCGGGCACTGGAAAAGGCTCTGGGGGACAAGGCCGGCATTAACAGGGTGGGCTGGGCCAGAGTGCCCCTGGATGAGTCCCTGGCCGAATGTGTCCTGGATATATCGGGCAGGCCCTATTTCATCCATGCAGGGGATCATCTTTTGCCTGCTCTGATCGCAGGACATGAAAAGGACGTCTGGAGAGAATTCTTCAAGTCCCTGGCCTTCAACGCCAGGATGAACCTGCATCTGACCTATCTTTATGGACAAAACGGGCACCATCTGCTGGAATCGGCATTCAAGTCCCTGTGCCTGGCCCTGCGCCAGGCCATAACCGTCAACAGAGAGAAAATTCTCAGCACAAAGGGGGCGTTGGATTGATGATAAAATGGCTTATCCTGTTTACCGTGATTCTGCTTACAGCACCGGCTGGATGTGCTCCCAGAGTCCAGCCCCCTCATCCTCCGGAGGAGGCGGTTGTGGCTGTAGCCTCTTTTTCCCAGCCCAAGCACCGCTGGGAATTTATCACACACCACGTCACAGTGGACTGGGAAAGAATAGACCAGGATGTCCTGAACAAGCTGGACAGCGATCTCAGTACCCTTACCATGCAGAGCAGGCAAATTATTGTGGGCCCTGAAGCGGTGGAGAAGTGCAGGAAGGTTGTGGCTTCAGACATTGGTCCCGAAGGTTCGGCCTTTCATTTCTGGGTGCAGGTGGGAAAGTGTGTGCCCGCGGACTATATTCTGGTTCCACTTGTTTTTGAGTGGAGAGAAAGAAAGGGGAGCCCATGGGGTGTGGAAAAACCCGCAGCCGTGACCCTGGAGATGAATCTTATTGATCTGCAGGATCTTGAACTCAACAGGTATTTTTTCGACGAACGCCAGTACTCTTTGCTGGAGGATCTTTCTCAGGTTGGTAAGTTCTTCAGGCGCGGGGGTAAATGGATTTCGGCCAGGGAACTGGCTGGTGAAGGCCTTGAAAAAGGCTTGAAGGAGCTTGGATTATGATCCTGTTTCCGGCCATCGATATTAAAAATGGCCAGTGCGTGAGGCTCAGACAGGGATTGGAGCATGAAGTCACGGTTTTTTCTCAGGATCCGGTGGCCATGGCTGAACACTGGGAGAGGCTTGGGGCCCGCTGGCTGCACGTGGTGGATCTGGACGGGGCTTTTTCCGGCAATCCAGTTAATTACAACCTGATTGCAGCAATTTGCAGCAGGGTGCAGATTCCGGTTCAGCTGGGTGGAGGTATCAGGGACATGGATACTGCATCGTCTTATATCCGGTCCGGGGTACACAGGCTGATCATTGGGACCATGGCCCTGGAGGACAAGGATCTCTTCAGCGGGCTGTGTGAAAAGTTTTCAGGTAGAACAGGGGTGTCCCTGGATGCCAGGGAAGGCAGGCTCAGGTCCCGGGGCTGGGTGGCGGATACCGGTCTGGATGTCAAGCAGGTGCTCCCGGAACTTGAGAAGCTTGGCGCTAGCTTTTTCGTGTACACGGACATCTCCAGGGACGGCATGCAGTCAGGGGTCAATCTGCCTGCCCTCCAGAATGTGCTGGACATTACAGACAGGCCGGTCATTGCTGCCGGCGGGATATCCACCCTGGAGGATATCCAGGAGATTTTTCCTCTGAGCAAAAAAGGCCTGGAGGGAGTGATTACAGGTAGAGCCATCTACAGCGGCAGTCTGGACTTCAGAACTGCAGTCAGGTGGATTGAGCAGCATGACAGGGGCTTTTCTAATACTGGTTCCCAGACATAATGAGTGGATTATACATAAAACCAGGGAACAAAGAACAGCTCTTCGACGTATGCTGTGGAATTGTTATGGCATTATACTATATTTTTCCAGCTCCGGGGTTTTGTCAAAAGGGCTCAAAAACTTGCTCACAGGCGGACTAAAACCCGCACTTTACCAGGATTCCAGCATGTGCACAGGAAATAACGTGCGGGCTTAAGTCCGCCT
>PUMA01000045.1 GCA_003551155.1 Desulfonatronospira sp. | reverse complement strand
TAACAATCCCTGCGGCGCTGCCTGGTCTGATCAGGGAGTGGAGGATGTTCTGCACAAGGCCTACTTTTCAGACCGCATTGCCGCCTTTGGGGGAGCTGTGGTGCTTAACAGGGCTGTGGATCAGGCTGGAGCGGAATTTCTGGCGGGTAACTACCTGGAAGTGGTGGCTGCGCCAGACTTTGAACCCGGGGCTCTGGACAGGCTCAAAACCCGCAAGAACCTGCGGATTATCAAAATGACCGGCCTGGGACGGCTGGAGGAATTTGCAGACTACCCTTTTCTGGATATCAAGTCTCTCCAGGATGGCGGGCTGATCATCCAGTTCTCTTTTACCAACCGTATGCGCGGGCCTGAAGATTTTATTCCGGCCCAGGCCCGGGACAAAGACCTGGTGGTCAGCGCCAGGCAGCCGGATCCAAGGGAAATGGAGGACCTGCTTTTTGCATGGGCAGTGGAGGCTGGAGTCACTTCCAATTCGGTTCTCTTTGCCCGGGATGGAAAAACTTTGTCCATCGGTACCGGAGAGCAGGACAGGGTGGGCTGCGTTGATCTGACCATTCACAAGGCATATACAAAATTCATGGACATGGAGATTTTCAGGCAAACAGGCAAGTCCATTTACCAGCTCAAAGAACAGGCCAAATCAGATGCCAGGGCCGGGGAAATACTGGAATCAGTGCACGCCAGAGCTAAATCCGAGCGTGCAGATCTGCCGGGATCGGTCATGGTTTCCGACGGATTTTTTCCATTCAGAGACGGAGTTGATCTGGCCCTGGAGCAGGGAATTACAGCCATTGCCCAGCCTGGGGGTTCAGTGCGCGACCACGAGGTTATCCAGGCTGTGAATGAGGCCAGGCCCCAGGCAGCCATGGTCTTTACCGGACAGAGGTCCTTTAAACATTAACCCCGGGGCAAGCCCATTGAGCAACCAGAAACCCGCCAGTGGCGATTTGTGCTCCGGACAGGTAATAGAATACCTGCAGAACAATCAGCCTCTGGTGGCCTGGATCCTGGAGGTCCAGCCCTCAAGGGTCCGGGCTCTGAATGTTAACCAGAGGGAAATAAAGCTGGCCAGATCAAGGCTGCTGCCATGGACCGGCCCGGTGCATCCTTCTGATCTGTCCCGGCAGCAGACCCTGGATCTGCTTCAGCAGCATCACCAGACGCGCAGATCCATTCAGGAGGCAATTGAACTGCTGGAAGTATGGTCTATGGCCCAGGGAGAAATAGACAGGGCATCCGTTGACTGGTTTGCAGGTCTTGTATGGGAGGATCCTGATCCGGACCGGGTGGCTGCCCTGGGCCGGGCCATGCTCCAGGCCAGGGCTTACTTCAAGTTTGTTCCGCCTGACTTTGAAGTCCACTCTTCCCGGGTGGTGGGAAAAAAGCTGGAAGAAGAACGTTCATCCAGGGAAAAGGAACGTCTGGTCAGTATAGGCAGAGAGTTTTTCAAGGATCTGTTCGCCTCTCTTGTCCGGAGTGCAGCTCCTCCCCAGCTTCCTGATCCGTATGTTGCAGACAGATTGAGGGAGCTTCTGGTGCGTCGGGTTAAGGACCCTGATGATTCTCAGACCCAGGAAGTCTGGACCAAGATAACCACAGGACTGCCTCAGGATCCGCATTTGCCATTTCTGCTGGCACGAGGCTGGGGCATCTACCCCAGACATTACAATTTTCTGCTGGTTCAGGCGGATTACTCCTGGGAAGACGACTGGTCTCAGGCCCACCAGGAGGAGATAGAGGCCATAAAGCGAAAACTTTCTGCACACCCGGACAGTCCCGGGCTTGAAGATCTTATCAGCATTGATTCCTCCTCCACTAAAGATATTGACGATGCCTTTTCCGTCCGGGAGCACAGCAGTGGCTATTCCCTGCGCCTGGCACTGGCAGGCCCGGGTCTTTTCTGGACCTTTGGCTCCGGCCTGGACCGGGCTGCAGCTCACCGTGCATCCAGCCTGTATCTGCCCGAAGGCAAAAGTGATATGCTGCCCAGGGTTCTTGCAGAAGATCTGTTCAGCCTGAATCAGGGCCTGGTCCGACCTGCCCTGGTTCTGGAGTTTGAACTGGATCTTCAGGGGAGGATCAAAACCTTTGAACCACGGTTGGACCGCGTTCTTGTCAGGGCCAACCGGACCTACCTGGAAGTGGAGGAGGATCTGGCTCAAAACAGGGATGCATCCCTGACTTCCGCTCTGAAGCTCGCCAGCCTGCTGCGCAGCAAAAGACTGGAGCAGGGAGCGGTAATTATTGACCAGATTGAACCCGTGATTAGATTGCAAGAGGCTGACCAGGATGTCCTGGTGCACCTGGAAGACAGTCAGGCCTGCCCTGGAGCGCAACTGATTGTTTCCGAACTCATGCTTCTGTGCAACTCCATACTGGCCCTGTGGTCCATGGACAGGGGGATTCCTCTTCTGTATCGCACCCAGGACATTGTGCTGCCCAAAGAGTACAGCGGGGTATGGGACAGACCCGAGGATATTTATCAGGTGATCAGAGCTCTCGGGGCAACTCTTACTGAAACTGTGCCCAGACCCCACAGGTCCATAGGGGTTTCTGCCTATGCCTCGGTTACTTCCCCCCTGCGGCGGTATCTGGACCTGGTGAATCAGGCCCAGATAGCATCGGTTCTACAGGGCAGGCAGCCTCCTCTTGACAGCGATGACCTGGAGAAGCTTCTGCCCTATCTGAATGCGCGTGCGGGCCTGGTAGGCAGGATTCAGAAGTTCAGGCCCAGATACTGGAAGCTCTTATACTTCAAGCAGCAGGGCAAAGGGGCCGTCTGGTCCGGAGTGGTTGTGGACAACAGCGGACCAGTGGTTATTGCTTTGCCCAGGGAGCAGATTCTTATTCGGGCCGGACATGAGATTTTTGGAGGAAAGACAAGGATAGGCCAGGTATTTCGTTTGCGTCTGGGCAAGGTAGATCCTCTGAACAATGAAATCCATGTGCTTGAGGCCTGGGAGGAGTAATAAAAACAACGAGGATATAGATGTTCAATATAGTCAAGAAAATATTCGGCAGTAAGAACGAGAGATATTTAAAAAAATTGAACCCCATGGTGGACAGGATCACCTCCCTGGAGGAAGAGATCCGCTCCTTAAGTGACGAACAGCTGCGTTCCAGGGTCAAGGCCTGGAAGGAGGAATCAGAACGGGGAGCAGACCCGGATGACCTCCTGCCCCACGTATTTGCCGTTGTCCGGGAGGCCTCTCAGAGAGCTCTGGGCATGCGCCACTTTGATGTGCAGCTTATTGGAGGCATTGCCCTGCACCAGGGGCGCATCGCTGAAATGAAGACAGGTGAAGGCAAACCCCTGGTAGCCACCCTGCCTGTGGTTCTGAATGCCCTGACCGGAAAGGGAGTGCACATAGTCACGGTCAACGATTATCTGGCCAGGCGCGATGCTGAATGGATGGGTAAACTGTATAATTTTCTGGGGCTGGACGTGGGCGTGGTGGTACACGGCCTGAGCGATGAGGAGCGCAAAAAGGCCTATGCTGCTGACATCACCTACGGCACCAACAATGAATTCGGGTTCGACTATCTGCGGGATCACATGAAGTTTTACGCCCACCAGCTGGTGCAGCGCGATCTGCATTATGCCATTGTGGACGAGGTGGACTGCATTCTCATTGACGAAGCCAGGACCCCTCTGATCATTTCCGGGCCGGCTGATATTTCCACAGACCTGTATACCAGGATCAACTCCATTGTGCCCAGACTGAAAAAGGACGTGGACTTCAACATCGATGAGAAGGCCAAGACAGCCACCCTCACTGAAGACGGGGTGCACAAGGTGGAAAAGATCCTGGAACTGGAAAACCTGTATGATCCGGAAAATATCACTTACCAGCATCACGTGCTCCAGGCCCTTAAAGCCCATCACCTCTTTACCCGGGATTCGGAATACATTGTCAAGGACGACCAGGTGATAATAGTGGATGAGTTCACCGGCAGGCTCATGCCCGGCAGGCGCTTCGGCGACGGCCTGCACCAGGCCCTGGAGGCCAAGGAAAAAGTCAAGGTGGAGGCGGAAAACCAGACCCTGGCCTCCATTACTTTTCAGAACTATTTCCGGCTGTATGACAAGCTGGCCGGCATGACCGGCACTGCGGACACCGAGGCTGTGGAGTTCAAGGAGATCTACGATCTGGACGTTGTGGTCATTCCCACACACAAACCCATGATACGCAACGATCTGCCGGATGTTGTCTACAAGACTCAGGCGGAGAAGTTCAAGGCCATTGCTGACGATTTGCAGGCGTTGTACTCCAGGGAACAGCCCGTCCTGGTGGGCACCACCTCCATTGAAAAATCCGAGCACCTTTCCAGCCTGCTTAAAAAAAGAGGGGTCCCCCACGAAGTATTAAACGCCAAACACCATGAACGCGAAGCCGAGATCGTGGCCCTGGCCGGAGAAAAGGGCCGGGTGACCCTGGCTACCAACATGGCCGGCAGGGGCACGGATATTGTCCTGGGTGAAGGAGTGCGCGAATTGGGGGGGCTGCATATACTGGGTACGGAGAGACATGAAAGCCGCCGTATTGACAACCAGCTCCGAGGTCGGGCCGGACGGCAGGGGGACCAGGGGGCGTCCCGTTTTTATCTGGCCCTGGACGATACTTTGCTCAGGCTGTTCGGTTCCGAGCGCATCTCCGGAATGATGGACAAGCTGGGCATGGAAGACGGGCAGCCCATTGAGAACAAGATGATCACCAGGGCCATTGAAAACGCCCAGGTAAAGGTGGAGGCCCACAATTTCAATATCCGCAAGCAGCTTCTGGATTTTGACGACGTAATGAACCAGCAGAGAGCGGTCATCTATACCCAGCGCAGGGAGCTCATGCACGCTGAAACCCTGGAAGAACGCCTCCAGGATGTTGTGCAGGAAGTGCTGGACGAGGTGTATGAGCCCATTGGCGAAGGCGCACCGGAAAGCCTGGAAGAAGAAAGCCGGGCCATGCTTCTGGGGCGCCTGGAAGAAATATTCAATATCAAGCGCCATTTGCCTGAAGAGGAATTTCCTGACAAGGACAAGACCCTGCATGCGGTTCTGGGTCATCTGGAGCAACTTAAAGCTGATGCCGGGGACCAGTATGATGAAATTCTGCGCTTTTTCCTGCTGGAAAGCCTGGATCGCAACTGGAAAGACCATTTGCTGCAGATGGACCATTTAAAGCAGGGCATAGGTCTTCGCGGTTACGGGCAGAGGGATCCCAGGCGGGAGTACAAGCGCGAAGGTTTTGATCTTTTCGAGGACACCCTTTTCAGGATCAAGGAGAACACCGTCCGGGCCCTGTGCCGTCTGAGAATACGCAAGAAGGTCGAGGCAGAGGAGTTCAGGCACAAGGAGCAGGATAACCTGCAATACGCCGGCGGCGCACAGAACCCTGAAAAAGAGGCCAAAAAGGAGCCTGTGCGCCGCAGCGAACCCAAGGTAGGCAGAAATGATCCCTGTCCCTGCGGCAGCGGGAAAAAATACAAGAAGTGCTGCGGATAGCATCTGAAGTCCAGGTATGGAACACTTGAATGGATTACAAAAGGACATGGTCATGCAGGATATTCCACTGGGTTTTGAGTTGTCAGCAGCGGAAGCGGGTTTTAAATACAAAAACCGTCCGGACCTGGCCCTGATCCACAGTCATGTTCCTGCCCGGGCTGCAGGGGTGTTCACCACAAATCTTTTTCAGGCCGCTCCGGTACTGACAGCCCGGAAAAATCTGAACAGGGCAGAGCATTGCCGCGCCATCCTGATCAATGCCGGACAGGCCAATGCCTGCACCGGTAAACAGGGGCTTATGGACTGCACCCGAAGCCTGGAGATGGCTGCAGAACTCCTGGGCACACGTCTGGAAGAGATCCTACCCGCTTCCACAGGGGTGATCGGCGTGCGCATGCCCATGCATCTGTGGCAGGAGAGCCTGCCAGCGCTGGTGCGGGGTCTGGGCGAAAGCAGCGGCCAGGATGCGGCCAGGGCCATTATGACCACGGACACCTTTCCCAAGACTGCAGCGCGTGAACTTGATCTTCACGGCCGCAGGGTCAGGTTTTGGGGGATGGCCAAGGGAGCAGGGATGATCAGTCCCAGCATGGCTACCATGCTGGCTTTTATCCTGACGGATATGGAAGTGGCCAGACGGGACTGGTCTGAAATGCTTGTTGCTGCTGTCAGGGACACGTTCAACGCTATCACTGTTGACGGCGACACCAGCACCAATGACTGCGTCCTGGCCCTGGCCAACGGGGCCTCGGGCTCGGGTCCAGTAGGACCAAAAGAGGTAAGAAATGTGGCCATGCTTATCAAAGATCTCTGCCGGGATCTGGCCTATCAGATTGTCCGGGATGCCGAGGGCGGGACCAAAGTAATGCACATTCTGGTCAATGGAGCAGTGAACAGGGAAGAGGCTGAGCTTGCAGCCAGGGCAGTGGGCAATTCCTGTCTGGTGAAAACAGCCATTTACGGAAAGGATCCCAATTGGGGCCGGATAGTGGCTTCCCTGGGCCGCAGCGGGGCCAGATTTGATCCGGACAGGATCAGAGTGAGCCTGGCCGGGAAGGAGATATTCGCCGCGGGACAGCCGGTGGACATGGATGTGGACCTGGTTTTCGCACCTCTTCTTGATTCCAGGGATATTCAAGTGGATATTGACCTGGGTGCGGGAGAGGGCTCTTATGTCCTGCTGGCCTCGGACCTTACCGAAGAATACATACGCATAAACGCTGATTACCGCAGTTGATTTTTCACTGCTCAGCATTTGTTGTGCAAGTTTGCTTTAATCAGTACATATATTTTTGCATTATGCCGGGTGCGTGAGCTTAACTCCATGCAGCATGTTGCGAATAATAAAAAAACAGGAAGCACAGCATATGTCCTCAACCCTGAATCTGGCAAAAGTAGCTGATTTTTTGCATGAAGTGGGCATGCTCAAGAGAACGCCGCGCACCGGCTTTCAATTCCTGGGCACAGGCTCGGAAAATGTGGCTGAGCATTGTTTCCGTACGGCGGTGATAGGTTTTGTTCTGGCCGGGATGGCCGGGGCTGACCGGGAAAAGACCGTGTTCATGTGCCTGTTCCACGACCTGCACGAATCCAGGGTCGGGGATATGAACTATGTAAACCGCCTGTACAGTCAAACAAAAGACAGGGCCGCCCTGGAGGACGCCCTGAAGGGAACCGGCCTGGCCGGGGACATTATGCCCCTGCACGAGGAGCTGGTTCAGGGCGCTACACTGGAAGCAGCACTGGCAGAAGATGCGGACCAGCTGGATCTTGTGCTGAGCCTCAAGGAGCAGGAGGATCTGGGAAACAGATACGCCACCAAGTGGCTGGAATGTGCCCTGGCCCGCCTGAAAACCGAGCCCGGCCGCCTGCTCGGGGAAGAGATCCGAAAAAGCGACCACACTGAATGGTGGTTTGCCGGGCAGGACAGATGCTGGTGGATTGAGCGCAAAAACAGGAAGTAATCCATGTCTTCAGGTAATTCCGGAACCGGAATAAAGACCATAGCCGTAAACAGAAAGGTCCGCCATTTTTATGAGATCCTGGAGACCCTGGAGGCGGGTATTGTTCTCACTGGATCCGAGGTCAAGTCCCTGCGTGCGGGCAGAGTGAGTTTCAAGGAAGGTCACGTCCGCTTTGATCAGGGTCAGGCCTTTCTTGTGGATGTGCATATTGCCCCTTATGAAAACGCGGGCTATGCTCAGCATGATCCGGTCCGTCCACGCAAGCTTTTAATGCACAAGGCCGAGATTGCCCGTCTCATGGGCAAGGTGGAGCAGAAGGGACTGACTGTGGTGCCTTTGAAGATGTATTTCAGAAAAGGCAGGGCCAAGGTGGAAGTAGCTCTGGCCCGGGGACTCCCAAAGCACGACCGGAGAGAGACCCTCAAACGCAGGGCTGTTGAGCTGGATACGGCCAGGGAGATGGCCAGGTACAAGTGATATGAGCTCGACAACAGGCCTGAAAAAATCCCAGCTCAAATCCCTGGGCCGGATATTGCCCTCTGACGGCCTGGTGGTTGCTCCTCATGAAAAGCTCATATACGGGGCTGATGCCGGAGGCAGATGCGTTATGCCCTGGGCCGTGGTCCGTCCCGGTAGCGTGGACCAGGTCAGGGAAATCATGCGCTGGGCAGGAAAGGAAAAGGTCCCGGTCATTCCGCGGGCCAGAGGTACCAATGTTGTCCAGGCCTGCGTTCCCCACAGGGGAGGAATAGTATTGTCCTGCCTGAAACTGAACCGGATCCTGTCTCTGGACTCCAGGGATTTTACCGCTCATGTCCCGCCGGGAGTAATTACCCATGAACTGCAGCAGGCGGCCCTGGCCAGAAACCTGTTTTATCCTCCGGATCCCGCCAGTGTCCGGGTGTGCACCATAGGCGGCAACATAAACACCAATGCCGGGGGCATGCGTGCATTGAAATACGGGGTCACCAGGGATTACGTTCTGGGCCTGGAAGCTGTTCTCCCCGGAGGGGAACTGATTCGCACCGGAGCAAGGGTACACAAGAATGTGGTGGGCCTTGACCTGACCTCGCTCATGGTCGGCTCTGAAGGGACCCTGGGCATTATTGTCAGCGCCTGGCTCAAACTCCTGCCCAGACCCCAGTGTTCAGCCACCCTGCTGGCCTGTTTTTCCCAGGAAGCACACGCATTGAACACGGTGGACAGCATTTTTGCGGCCGGCGTTCTGCCTTCAGCCATGGAGTTTCTGCCCAGGGAAGTCCTGCAGTGCCTGTCCGGGTATGCCTCCATGCCCTGGCCGGCAGGGACCGGAGCCGCCCTGATCATCCAGTCCGACGGAACCGGCCCCGGTGTGGAGGAGGAAATGAGCCGCATCCGCCTGGCCCTGGAAAAGACCCTTCATGTGGATCTGGCCCGGCAGGAGGATGAGGAGCGCATCTGGGAGTTTAGAAGACTTATCAATCCGGCTTCTTTCCGGCTGGGGCCGGATAAGGCCAGTGACGACGTGACTGTGCCCCGGGGCAGAATACTGGAAGCTGTGGAAGGCATACGCGCCGTTGCTCGGGAGCATTCACTGCCGGTGCTGGTTTTCGGGCACGTGGGGGACGGCAACCTGCACACCAATTTCATGTACGACTCAGGTATTCAGGGCATGCGTCAAAAAGCAGGCCTTGCAAGACGGGATTTGATAAGCCTGGTTCTCGGCCTCGGTGGCAGCATGTCCGGGGAGCACGGGGTGGGTCTGAGCAAAAGACATTTCCTGTCCAGACAGCCGGGTCCGGCTGCTCTCAGGCTCATGCGCGAGATAAAAAAAGTGTTTGATCCGGACAATATTCTCAATCCGGAGAAGCTGTAGTTTTGCCGGCAGAGTCCAGGGCATATACCTCCAGCTTCTCCCTGCGTCCTTCCAGGCTGACTTTGCCCTGATGATGCAGATTGTCAGGCAGCTGGTCTATTTTCCCGGCGGCATGGGCGCTGATTACCAGTCTGGTGCCAAGCTCCCTGGTCTTGCCCTCCAGCCTGGCAGCAGTATTCACCGCATCCCCTATGACTGTATATTCCATGCGTTCCGGCGACCCTATGTTCCCGGCCAGGACCCTGCCAGCATGCAGGCCTATGCTGTTTTCCAGATAGAGATCAGAGGTCATTCCCAGCCTTGTATTGAGGCTGTCGCACTCCTGGAGCATTTCCATGCCGGCCTGCAAAGCGCTGGACAGTGACAAGGAATCCTCATCGTGATGGCTGAACACGGCCATTATCTTGTCCCCTACGAATTTGTCCACCATGCCTCCGTGTTTTTCCACCACCTTGACCATGGAGGAAAAATAGTCATTGAGCAGCTGCACAAGCATTTTGTGAGGAAGCTTTTCGCTGATGCGGGTAAAACCTCGCAGATCGCAGAACAGAATGCCGGCAGTGACCATTTCCCCACCCAGCTCAGGATCCTTGGACAGCAGTCTGGAAACCGCCTTCTTGTGCATGACCTTGCCCAGACCGGTTTTTAAAAGCTGCTTTTCCCTGAGCTCTCTCACCATGAGGTTAAATTGTTCCGACAGCTCGGCCAGTTCGTCATTGCCGCGCTTCTGAACCTGTACGTCCAGGTCTCCTGCACTGACCTGCTGGAAGCCTTTGTGCAGGTCCTTGACAGGCCTGGAGAGATGTCTGGACAGGACCGTGGAAAACCCCAGGGCCAGAAGGCCGGCCAGGACCAGGGAAAGGATGCCTGCCCGCTTTATGGCGGCCAGCTTGCTTTCCACGTGATCCGCACACATGTCTATACCCAGGAGTCCCACATTACGCCCCCGGAAATCCTTGATGGGAGCATAACCGGAAATGGTCCAGCCCCATTGGTCCTGGTATGTGCGGTCATCCACGCTTGGACGGACGAATCCTTTCAGCAGGGCAGGCGGAGGTTCCAGGTACTGGGCTCCCACAGGTTCAGGGGTTTCATGGCCGGGGACGTCTCTGCCCGGTGCATTGCCCATGGACGGCGAGTCCACCACAAACAGGACCAGGTCATCCTGCAGGCGCATGGTATAAGCAGACAGAAAGTCATCATTGGTCTGGGCGATGTGGTATAGAATTGACTGGATCCTCCGGTAGGAGGACGAATCCATATCTTCCGGCCGCTTCAGGTTTTCCAGCTCATCTCCAGAGATCAGACCGGAAAAGGATTTGGCTGCGGTAATCAGCTGGCTCTGAATGGACTCCAGCATGGCCTCTCTGGCCTGGTAGTAGAAATAAGCTCCAGTGGCTCCTGAAACAGTAAATGCCACCATGAACATGATCACAAAGATTTTCAGGCCCAGTCTCATGCCCAACCTCCTTTCTGTCTCGGTTCATCACTCCGGCCGGCTTCCTGGAGCCTGCAGACCAGCCCGGTTTTCTGCCTTAAGCCTTGACCGCCGCCTGGGCAGCGGCGCTGCAGAAGAGCGCGGCTCTCTGCATGGAGGGTAAGCAAT
>PUMA01000148.1 GCA_003551155.1 Desulfonatronospira sp. | reverse complement strand
TAATCCGGGTCCAGCAGCCACATGGCGATCTTGTCCTCACCCCCGGACTCGATGTTGCCGGTCTTGGTGTTGTAGTAGTCGAATCCATTCACCTGTACCTTGTACATGGGCTCGGCCTGGCCCTTGCTGCGCAGCCTGCTCACCTGAACATCCGGCTGCCCGATAAGCCAGTAGCTTTCGTTGCCGGCCCGCTTTTTCTTCAGGTCATCGGTCAGAAGATCAGCGCTCATCTGGGCCTTGAGCAGGGTCACTCCGGGCCAGTTGATTTCGTCTATGTCTTTGGCCGCTTCCGGATCGAACTGAAAGGCGGCGAAGACAATGATCCTGGGCCTGGGAACCAGGGTCTGGGCCTCCTCGATGGCCAGGGCCACCTGGCGCTGCTCCAGGGGAGCGTGTTCCGGGCCGAAGGAGATGACCGCCCGCTGGGGACCGGCACCTGGATGATCCTCGCGCACCGAGTCTCTTCCTTCCTCATTGGGCATGGTTTCACCTTCGGCATGCAGCCAGCGGGTGCCTGGCAGAGGCTCGATGCGGGCAAAGGTGATGCGCTGTCCGGCCTTGCCCCGGATGCCGGTCTTAAGCAGTTCATCGCGCCATTCACCCTGGCGCATTGTTTCTCCGGAGCGGGCCACTTCTTCACCTGCGGATTCCGGCGCGTCCTCCCGGATATCGTCCAGAGGCTTGACCATGGGAGCGGGTACGGCTTCCACGGTAAAAGGCCCGGTGACCCTGGTCTTGCTCTTGTCCACATAGGGCTGGTCATAAAGGGTTTCCTGGGGGGCGTGCCTCTGGATGGCCCGGTCGATTTCCTCCCGGCTCATGCCTTCCTTGATGTCCGGGTTGTTGGCGATGGATTTCAGGGTGATGTGCGGGACCGTCTTGTATTCAAATCCGCTGCCCACGCCTTCTTCCGGGCGGGCCAGCCTGTAGTAGTCAAAGGATGCGGTCATCAGACGCTGCTTGGCCAGGGTCAGGGCCACGCGGGAAGTGTCGCAGGTGATCCAGCGCCGGCCCCACTGCTCGGCAACGTAAGCAGTGGTCCCCGAACCGCAGGTAGGATCAAATACCAGATCACCAGGATCGGTGGTCATTAACATACATCTTTTAATAATTTTTGAGTGTGTCTGTACAACATAACTCATATCAGGAATATTGCCGGCTGTGTCATCCCACAAATTAGTTATCTCAATTAAAGGATAATCATTTACAAAAAACTTATATCCAAATCCTTCTTTAGTTTTTATTATTCTGTTTGCCAGCTTTAATTTTTGCATTTGCTCAAAATCGCCTCTCCAACAATATCCAGTTTTTGGAGTATAGTCTTCGCCATTGAATTTAAATGTGAATCGACGGCTTTCATCATGTCCACTTTCAATAATCTTATCTATTCTAAAGATATTTGCATTCTTAATAGTATTGTATATATCTCTCTTCTCTTCTGCTCTTAGTGTTCTTTCTGTACCATCATCGAATTCGCCCCATAATGCGAGCTTTTTAGGATCTTCAGTAGTTCCTTCTATGCCATATCTTTTATTAAATAATTTATTAACGTTAATTCTTTCTATATCTTTAGCGTACCATAACAGATAATTAAAAGCATTTCTGATAGTTTTAGATGTAGGTGTGCCTTTTTTCCATACAATGCTCGCGACTTTATGTTTTCTTCCAAACACTTCATCTAAAATATTTCTTATTAAATGAGCATTCTCATCACTGATCTGTACAAAACAGCTTCCGCTTTCATGCAGCAGCTCCCTAGCCAGCAACAGCCTGTCCCGCAGGTAGGTCAGATAGGAATGTATTCCCAGCTCCCAGGTGTCCCGAAAGGCCTTGATCATCTCCGGTTCCTGGGTCAGATCCTCGTCCTTGCCTTCCTGAACATCCCGCTTGTTGACAAAGGGCTGAAAATTGGAACCGTAGCGGATGCCGTATGGCGGATCAATATAGACGCATTGAACCTGCCCGCCCAGGCCTTCCTTTTCCAGGAGGCTGTTCATGACCAGCAGGCTGTCTCCGGCGATCATCCGGTTGGACCAGTTGTGCCTGTGCTTGTAGAACTGGATGGCCTCCCGCATGGGCGGGTTTTCTTCCTCCAGATCAAAAAAGGTCAGCCTGCGCTCTTTAATTTCTTCACGTCTGCGCACGGCTTCAATGATTGTACTGGGATCAATGCGCTCGTGTACATGCAGGGAGACAGTGGGTACTTCAAAGGAAGTATGTTCGGCCTTCCCGGCCCAGACCAGCTGCGGGTCCAGATGGGGGTCATACTCGTAGGTCTTCTTACCGCTGTCCTGGTCAGTATCCGGAGTCACCAGACCCACAGGCGGATTGTTCACCCGCTCCTTATCCTCATGCCGGTAGGATTCAATCTTTTTCTTCCCCCCGCCCTTCTTGCTTGGAGTCATGGAATGTGCCTTTGGTTTGGTTTGGTGATGTTGTATATCATGATGAACTGCTTGTTTGTTTTAAGGGAGCTGGGCCATGTTGTTTTGCATACTAGCTTGTATTGTGGGCTGCTTAACGGCCGTGGTTCAGTGGAAAACTGGCCGCAGGCCTGGTTTTCCACTGAACCACTTTATTAACCATTCAATTGTTTTTCGTAATTTCCAGAATAATTTTTTGAAGCATCAAATCAAGTTCGACATAAATTTGTAACTGGGCTTTTTGCCAATCACCTTGTTTTATGGGAAAGGGCTTTGCAATTAAAGAAACATAGGCATCTCTAATTTTGGCTCTTTTCTTTTCAACTTCTTTTCTAGAGCCATGATCAATGTCATGCCTAGCTGCCAACCTTAAATGCTTCAGTTTCCATAACGGTGCAAGGACAGATTCTCTAATTATAGGAATCAGCCTACCAGAATCTCCAGTGCCTTCATATAAAAGGAAAAACAGATGATCTATCAAAAAACCGAAATCTATCTCAGACCTGGCAATTAGTGAAGGAATTGTTGCGCAAGCCCTCATTGTACGTGAAGTTGGCTTGAAAATTTGAGTCTGTCCATTATTTTCGCAGATGGAATTAATTTTATAGATTTGTTCTGTTATGGCGTAACCGAGGCACGATATGCGTGCGGGAATTGAATTGTTAAAGCTTGTTGCAACCTTCCCGCTGTAGCGATTGGAATAAACGAAACCTAAATGTTGATTTACTTGACCGTAAATCCCGGACTTAATTATTGCATCGTCAACAACTTCTTCGCTTTGATATTCTTCGTGATCCTCTAATGCTACGCCAATATCTAAGGAAGCATTGACTAACTCAAATAACCCTCCCGACAAATCAGCAATTTGCAACCTCCTGTCTGCAATTATTTCGTTGTCAAACTGAATAAGTTTGTATTGTTTTTCAATAAAGGACTGATATTCGGCCACTGATGACAGCGTCAAAGAGGAGAAAAAATCATGCGGGCTGAACATCCTCGAGGTTGCCTCGGCAGCAGCGAGAACGGATTCGATTCTTGCGGATGGTAATTGAAATAAATTTCTAGTTTGAGCAAATTGATCCTGGAGACGATACAGGTTTTCTTGAGCTGCCAAGATTGAGTCAAATTTGGTTGATTCTTTAAGTAGTTCAAGTGATTTTGTTATTGAATCTATACTGCCCAGGTTATTTTGAATTTCCTGCTGCATTGACAGATAATCATTTGAAATTCCTGCTATCGATAGATAGTCCCTAACGCTAGCCTTTTCAAGAATGTTCCTCTGGTAATCCAGAGTTGACAATTTCATACTGTCCAATAGTCTCTGATGTTGCATTATTGTTTCAGAAAATGGATTGAGAAGCTTCTCAAGTCTTCGCTGTTCATCTAGGAATTTCCGAAACCAACTATCATCAGGGAAAAGGGTCATACTGTAGAATCCTGTGTTTATTTATTTTTGTGGTTAACGCCCACAATCATCTGGCAGCGGAAGCCGCAGGCTGAAGCTCATCAAGTGCATTGTGATGTTGGGCGATAGATATTAATCATCATTGATTATTCGCCAGTCCTCGACATTTGTATCAAGAAAGTGAGTATATGCGCATCTCGGTGCATGAACTCTGAGTCTTTTGAAATGAACTCTAAAAGCTAACCATCCAAAAAGGCGGATTTGGACTTGTGCGTATTGTTTATTACGCTCAAGGACTACACCGTGAAAAGGTTTATATCCCTTTGCATTTAGTCTCTCCACTTGGAAACATTCATTATTAGGGTTCTGGGTTAAAAGTGCATTTCTTATCTCTTTCAACTGAGGTTCTGATGCGCAGATAGAGGCCCCCAAATGGCAAGCAATAAACTCATAGGCAATCTTTAACGGCATAAGAGGATTCATGAGAGAGGTACCATTAAAGTTCAATTCAATTTTTTCAAGATCCCATTTGACTACCTCTAAACCTGGGTAGATTTCACTGATTTCATTTGATGGTATAAATTCAAATTTAGATAAGGCTTCTTCGATTTGTTCTTGAGTGCACCCCTGCCTACTCAAAATGCTTTCTATTGAATTTCTGGCGGTTTTTGTCGGTTGTATTAATGAACCATCAGCCATTTTGTTTGATTTTACAACAAACTCACCTTTGCGAAAGTAGCCAGAAACAGTCCCTGCTTTACTTTTTCCTTGAAAGGGCTGCTTTTCTGTAAGTTGAGAATATAAATCAGGAATCTCTTGAGATAAATTTTCCAAAGCAATTCTTATAGATGGATCTGATTTTGCAGCTTTTTCGACAGTCCTTCCCAATATAGAATTGCAGCTCGCGCATAAAAATCTAATTGATAAACGACCACCAATAGACTCTGGTATTATATGTTCCTCCGACAAATTGCTACTCTTAAGACAGAGGATACATCTGCTATCAAACCATGGAAGTTCCACAATTCATCCCTTTTGGACGGCCCAACGCTGAGGCTCAGCGGCGGCAGTTAGCTATCCGCCGCTGGATGCTGTTGTTGGACGAAGCCGCTGCGCGGCATACGAGCCCCGAGCGAGCCTGTCCATCATGAATATGTTGTAATCTCAAGGTATACGGTAGATAGTGAACAGCAGGGCATAGGCCAAGCCGCCGCATCAACCATTACCAAGGAGGTTATAATGAACACTACCATGCCGTAAGATCCCCATTTCAACAAGCAGTATCAGCAACATCTGCAATGCCTCAAGCTGGGCGGCCTGCAGCCCAAGACCATCGAGGCCTACGCCAGGGCGATCCGGCGTATCGGCAACTATTTTGACTGCAGGATTGACAATCTCAGCTCCGGTCAGTTGCTCGATTATTTCACGGAACTCCTGGACACGCATTCCTGGAGCGCGGTCAAACTCGACATCTACGGCCTGAAGTTCTTCTATTACGGGGTACTGAACAAACCCTGGGAGGATATCCCCCTGATCAAGCCGCCCAAAACAACCAGGATTCCCGACATCCTCTCCGCGCAGGTGGAACAACTGTTGGCCGCAACCAGAATCTTGAGCTACAAACCGGAGGCAAGGATATGTAAACGGAAACCATGATATTGACGAGCACTAGAGCCGGTTTCAACCGGAACAGGATACTTGCGTCCGAAAATAGCCGTAAATCAGGGCAAAACAGCATGATACAGCGCCAGATTCCTTTTCACAGAGCATCGCTGTGTGCGATTCACCCTTCCTGCTGCTCCATCGCCTGATCTTATCTCCCAGCGCCAAAAAGTTTTTTCTATATATAATGACCACCGGGCTTGTCCAACAAACGGTTCAGATTGTGGCTCGTTCCTCGCACAATCTAACCTTATTCGTTATGTTTGGTCGTCTGTAACATCTTCCACTTGCGGGCTGGACGTTTCTGGAATCTCGGGAAACACTACTCTTCCGGTGGTTCCCAAAATAGCCTTTCGGCATCTGGTAGCAAATCTCGCGTCCCTTTTGTTGGACAAATAATGTACAACTGAGAAGAGATCCGGCGTGAACACCAGTGCTGTAGAGCTACGTTCTGAAGCTGACACGCATTTTTGTGTGAATGGTTCAGCTCTACTGTCTATGTCCTGAAGCCTAAACGCATTACCGAATAAAACAGCCTTGGCTGGCTTTTCAATCTCATCTCTTTCAAGATCTTCGTGGATATTCATTTCCAGTTGTCGAAGCTTGTCGATGTTCACCGCTTTATTGTCTTTTCCTTCGGCTTCGCCAATCAGTCGACCTTCCTTTGACTCAAACACAACATCAAATTCTGACTCTGTATCGTGGTACTGTTCCGCGCTGAACCCTAGTAATACGAGGGCGTCGATAATCGAGTACTCTAGTGGCTTTCCTTTTTCGAAGAGCAGGTTTCTGAGACGACCAAGGTTGCGAAGCTCGTCTAAAAGCATTCCTTTCTCTCTTTGAAGCCTTTCAATTTTATCTTCTGTTGTAAGTAGTCTTGTTTTTACCTCGGCCTCTTTGAGTAGCTCGAATTTCGCATTTTTTGCCCATTCAGGCTCCGGGGTGGTGTCGCCTTGGTTTTTTAGTGTTTTGTCAATTGCGACTACTGCCGAAACCATCTTCTTGGCAAAAAGCTCCGCCGATTTAGTCCAAGTTTGCTCATCTTCTTTTTCTTCCAGAAAAGCATCATCGTAAAAATCGATATCAGGAAGAAGAACGAGAGCGCCAACAGAATTTTTGCTCCTATAAATTGCTGCTACTGACTTTTCTCCATTTTTTGTTGTAATGCATGTCGGTAGTTTCTCGCTGGATAGAGTTACTTGATACTTAGAGTATTCTTCAAAGTCTTTCCAATAGCTTGCGATTAATTCCGCTCCTCGAGGAGCAAGCTTCATTGCACTACCTTTTGTTTTTACTGGCCCAATACTTTCCGGGATACACTGATAATTGTCGTAGCTTTCAACAATCCTCGTTGTTTTTTGGTTCCGACCAGTTCCAGAATGTGTTCTTCTTCCCGTATCGATATAGACTTCGTATAGTTCTGCTAGGAAAACAATTACCGTTTTTCCTGACTCTACGGCATCCTTGATTTCTCTTCGCCAATGCTCAGCCCTCTCTTTTAGTCGAAATGAGTTGCTGTCCGATAGGCTGGGTTTTCCTTGGTAATAATCTGAGTGGTTTGCAAATTCATAGATGACCGGCTTGAATAGAACAATATCCCAGTCAAGTAGCGATGAATCTGAATTGAAGCTACAGTACTCAACATCATCAGATGCCAGTTCTACCTCTACTGAAATGATCTTCTTTTTCCCCATTCTTCCAGATTATCCTCTTAAAAACATAACGTTCCGCATAACCGGCTGGGAAAAAGCTGCAAAGCTAAGCGGCGCAGCTTTTTCCCAGTCCGAGTTAATGCGGTTGTTGGCCCTGATTTATGAGTCTCGTTTCTTCATTGGTCTGGACAGGTCATATCGACAACTATCTCGATCCCGATAAGCGCAAGCAATGAGCAAAGCTAGATTTTCCAAATTATTACCAAGGCGAGTCCATTGTGTTACCGATACCTTTGCTTCCTTCGCAATCAACTGATCGATGATACGGGCAGGAAGATATGGATATCGTCGATCGTATTCACTACGTGAATCAATGGAACACCAATTACTTACTTCAGGATAAACCTGCTGCTTCTCCACATCGCCATGGGCAGCAGTGAAATGTTGGGGATTTGTACTCGGAAGCTGAACAACGACGATGCCGCTCTTTTTGTTTACTTGACCATCTATCATACTGGAATAGATTTCCCAGTCTATGTGCTTTCTTCTGGCCGTCTCAGTTCCTACAAGGAGAATTGTAACCGAAGAATCTTTTAAATAACTATCACGTATCTTCAATCTGATAGACTGGTTGGGAAGATCAGGATCAATGTTTCCAGTGTCCACTGACTTGTCAATGAATACACTATGCCGTGTATTCAGCGAAAGCAAACGCGCTTTATATTCTTGATCGTTTGCGTGGTGATAGCTTATAAAAACTCTATGAACCGGAAGCATTGTCATTAGACGTCCTCTATCTCAGTCATGTCCTCAACATCTGCTAAGTCAGAAAGCAATTTGGTGTATGCCCTGAGATTTTCCTGAAGTACATATAGCTCTTGACGGAACTCCGCGCGCTTCTCCTCGTTATCAAAAGCACCCCGTTCGCTAAGGCGGTGCCACTTTGCCGTGAAAGGCCTTATCACCTGATTGAGTACAATGATCGCAATTCTGGTGAAATTCTCTGCTTTGCGACCGCGCTCCTTCAATGTTGCTCTAGTCAACCCAAAAATCTTGTGTACGCTTTCAAGGGCAGCAACTTCTGTCCCATAGTCATCCGGGAGTTTTTGCGTTGTTATTCTTGTAAGTAGTTCGACGTAAAGATCCCAAGCTGCATCCTTGTCACGATCCGTTGGTTCCCAATCCATTTCCAAAACTGGTGTCTTAACTTTCAGCCCAACCAAACCCCATTTTTCAAAGAGATCTTTGATACGCACTTTTCACTCCCCCGTTAACCATCGCCTTAGTGTTACGGCGGTGTTATTCTCATGGTCTAGAACAATCCAGGTATTCTCTTTGGTAACGTCCTTAATTTTACCCCAAACGATTCGTTGGTATAGACCGAGGTATTCAGTATTCGCCCATGTTTGCTCGTATGAATTTTTAGCTGTAGGGAACAGTGCGACCAACCGCTGCCCCTTCTCTCCGTCTGCCAAACCCAATTCCCAAGGGATCCATTTGCTGTCTTTGCTATTTGTGGTGACGAACAGTACGAATCTAAGGCAGGAATTGACGGAGGATCGCAAGATTTCTGCTGTATCCCTATTTGGGGTACGAGGTAAACGATCATCTTCGCTATCTACATAGACACGGCCACCATAGTTCTCAAGGACTGATATAACAGCGGGGAGATGTTCCTTGTCTTTTGACGAGTGGGAAAGGAACACTGTTTTACCGGTTCTCGTTCGTGCGGCTTCTTTCAAGACCACTGATTCCTTCAGATCTTTTTTGAAGCGGATCAGATCATCGAAGGTGGCGAATTGTGCCATTTGCTATTCCCCCTTGTGGCCAACGACCAAGCTGTGCGGCGCAAACGAAGCGCAGCGTAGTTTGCGTCCGAACGAGCGCCTTGTTATGTGTTTTTCTCATATTCCCAGAACACCCTTGACCCACGGGCTTGCTGCAACCCCGATAACAAAGACGATAAGGCCAGCGAGTAAATTGATAAGGAATGCCACCCACCTCTCATTTCCTTTACCCTTATTCAGGGCAACTTCAAGCTGGCTCAATAATGCTTTGGCTTTTGCTTCTTCCACTTCAGCCAAAGCCGAATAGCGCTCATACTCTTCTTTTAGTTTATTCACACGCTCAAGTTTTATTGTCAGTTCACCTTCGAGTCTTTCGATAAGGTGCGACGTTTCCTGTAATGAGCTATATGCTTGATTAATTTTTCTTCCAAATGACTCTTCTGATTCTGTCAGATCTTCCAGAAGGTAAATAAATTCCTGCGACGCCTTTGGCGTGAACATTTTTATTAGAGTCCGGTATAAATACCGATTAATTAGCTCTAGTTTTTCTTTGAAAGTACGTTCCATGACCTTTTACACATAACGTTGGAAGCCAGGAGCAGCCAGGGCTTCCACTGACTTGATTAAAGATGGTTAACATTCAACTCCCTAAATTTTCACAAAAAACCGCCGGCCCTGGCTGTCACCTGGGCTGACTGGTTAGCGGAATTCAAATAGAAATTTCAAGAAAATCTCGTACACTTGTTTTCCATTCCTCCTTAACTGGTTGTTTTTGAGAATAATCTTTTAGTTGCGATGATACTGACGGGGTGTCGGGCCAATTCAGATGTGCTTTGTCGGCGATATTTTGCGCAAGCTCGTTTTCTGTATGAATCCAGTCAATAATGATTATGTCCTGAGTAGAGGCTTCATGAACAATTATCCCATCGGGAATACGTTTTCGATTTTCGGCAGCAACAGCCAGAAGCGGGCCACTTGGACATTTTTTTTCTATCGAAATGGCACGGATTAGCGCCGACCCCATTACTGGAAAAAGAGTCATGAATCCACGGCCAAGCCGTACCCTTTTGTCAGGTCCCGTTTCTTGTATTACAGATGAAGGATAGCAGGATAGAATATTAGCGAATTCACCGTCTGAAATGGTAGCCTTTGCATATCGGCCTGAATTAGCAACATGACGAAGCAAGGATAAAGCGATGGCTACAGGTCTTTCTAAAGAAGCTTCCGGAAACTCACTGACTATGATAAAGCCATCCCCAAGTTGATGGACAAAGATTCTATCAGGAGATTCAGGATAGCATTGGACGCCTATCCGATAGATTCCCTCCATAAGTTCGCCGAGTGACAACAGAACAAGATCTTCTCTGTCGTATAAATGTCCAAAGCCTTCCAAATCAATATTGATGGTCCATCGACCGATTGGCTTCTCGTTTAATCTTTTCATTTTATAATCATACTTCTATTGATAACGGAGCCGCCAAAAAGTCCATGCTGCCCAGCGGTGACCATGGCACCTGTATCACCGCTTTTTTCGAGAACTTCATAGCCTTTTGTACCACACAGCTCTCCTGCCTTTTCATAGCACATGCCCCAGTTTAAAGCGCTACCAGAACAGTTTATTGAATATCCTTCCTTGCCATCGGATGTGTATGTCTTGGAGGCAGTGGCGCATCCGCCCAGAAAAACCATAATTGATATGATCAATATTACTTTTCTCATACGCAAGCTCCTCTCTAATGAAATTCACCGCTAATGCGGGCGAGAGCGCAGGCTCAACTCCGCATTGGCGCCGCCGGAGGCGGTGCCAACAGTTAGTATATTGTTTCTTGATAACTACCAATAAACGGTTCTTCGACGTTGACTGTGGAATTTGATTTTTTGATTTTGCTCACAATTTCAGGTAGCAGATCTCCAAATTTTCACCAAGGAGGTTCTGCTTATGTATTCAAAAGATATAATGACTCTAGGCCTTGGTCTGGAAGAGCCCTGGAAGATAGTTGATCAATGCCTGGACACCAGTAAGTCTCCGCATGAGCTCCATATTCGTATCAGTGCTGACAGGGGTTCCAGATTCCCCTGTCCTACGTGTGGAGAAAAGTGCAAGGCCCATGATTTCAAGGAATTCACCT
>PUMA01000091.1 GCA_003551155.1 Desulfonatronospira sp. | reverse complement strand
TATTTCTTGATTTATTATAATGTCAAGAGACGAATACGAGCAACGTATCAAACCTGGAGCGCAGAAAAATCAGCAAGTTTTCTAAAACGCTGAGAAAGAAAATTGAGCATGCTCAGTCGATTTTCCCTGAGCAGGGGTTCGTTGCACATTACCATGACATTGTCAAAAAAAGCATCCACATAGGGCCTTAAAGTATGCAGCTTGGCAAAAAGCTGTCTGTAGTCTTCTTTTTTCCACAGAGTGTCCCAATCAGACATGGTCTTTGTTATGGCCTCGTGCAGCTCGATTTCGTGTCTCTCCTGCAATAAAGCGGGATCATAGTCCTGGCTCAGTAATAAACCGGAACTTTCCTCGTGCTTGCGAACTATATTGTCCACTCTTTTGTAGGTCAGGACAGCAGCCTCAAACTCAGAGCCGGAACTGAACTCATTGATGGCTGAAAGTCTGTATTCAGCAGACAGAACATCCAGATATCCGCTTTGAATAACTGCCTCTACAAGCTTGTTGTCAAATCCCCGAGCCTGCCAGTAGGATTTGAGTCTGACGGCAAAAAAATGCAGCAGCTTTTCCAGGGCCTGCTGCGGATCCTGCTTCCACTGCACTCCAACGTAGGTCTTGGCGGTAAAGGACAAAAGCTTCTCCAGGTTTAGGCGCAGCTTATGGGCCAGAATAATCCTGATAATACCCAGAGTCTGTCTTCTAAGGGCATAGGGGTCGGCAGCACCTGTGGGGAGCATTTCCAGTCCGAAGCAACCCACCAGGTTGTCAGCCTTGTCCGCCAAAGATACAATGGCGCCCTCAGGGCTTGAAGGAGGGTCTGTTTCCGGGCCCAGAGGCAGATAATGCTCGTAGACCGCCCTGGCGATACTGTCCTTGAACCCTGCATGACTGGCGTAGATTCCGCCCATTATCCCCTGCAGGTCAGCAAACTCTCTCACCATTTCCGAAACCAGATCTGCTTTGCAGATCAATGCCGCCTTTTGTACGTCTTTTTTGTCGGCGATCTGCAGGTGATCGCAGAGGTAGCCGCTTATGCGCTCAAGGCGTCTGGACTTGTCTCCCATGGAGCCCAGAGGGGCCAAAAAGACTACTTTTTCCATTTTTTCCAGCCACTCATCAAATGAGTAGTACTTATCCGTTTCCCAGAAGAAAACAGCGTCCTCAAGCCGGGCTTTGAGCACCCTTTCCCAGCCTTTGCGGATAAGTTCAGGATTTTCAGGATCATTATTAATGACAGCCAGGAAGTAAGGCAGGAGCCGTCCCCTTGTATCTGTCAGGCCGAAACTTTTCTGATGGGTTTCCATGCTGGTCAGGAGAACTTCCCTGGGCAACTCAAGGTACTTGGAATCAAAACCACCCATAATGGGCCTGGGAAATTCAACCAGATTGGCATTCTCCTGGATCAGAGCATCATTGGCAATCACCTGGCCGCCGATTTGACGGGCCATCTTTTCTGATTCTCGTCTGATAATTTCACTTCGTTCCTCGGGATCGAGAATTACTTTCCCTTTCTCCCTGATCAACATCATGAACTCTGAGGCCTTGTTCACCTTAAACGGTCCCGGACCAAGCACTCGATGGCCAAAGGTAAAATCAGACGCGCGAATATCTGATACCTGAAAATCAACGACTTGACTGTCATGAACTGCCAGTATCCACCTGATGGGCCTTCCGAAAGCAAAACGATCAGACAAGCGCATCTTCTTGGGAAAACTCAAGCTGTTAACTGCACTGACACAGATCTCCGGCAGAATCTCTATGCTCTTTCTGCCTCCTGTATTCTTTTCTACAGCCAGATAGCTGCCCTTTTCCGTTGAATGAACAATAAGCCCCTCAACCTTGACCTGGTGGGAACTGGCAAACCCCTGAGCAGCCCTGGTAGGTTTTCCATTCTCATCCAGACCGATGGACAAAGGAGGTCCGGTTATCAGCTCCACCCTTTCCTCCTGGGAATCTGCCAAACCTGAAATATAAGCGCAAAGCCTTCTTGGCGTGGAATATACCCTGATCAGTTCAAAACTGATCATGTGCGAATCAAGATTGAGGGCCAGGACATGCTGAAAGTCATGGGACAATGTTTTCAGGAAACGGGCCGGCATTTCCTCGAATCCCAACTCCAGAACAAATTCAGACATTTTTTGAATCCTTTATTTTCAGGGAATATTTCAGCCTGAAGCATGAAACGAGCTCACTGAAGGCCTTTTCAAGTGGTAAACAGACAGGCTGTCCAAAACAAACTAATAATAATCATTAAATGCCTTTTTCTCTGTTCTCTTTCTTGTTTATCCCGGTTTTTGCCAAAAAGGGATGTCCCATATTCTTGCGCTGCTCCAGGAATAAGAATGCAATTCTTGAAGCCAGGTTTCTGACCCGGGCTATATAGCCGGTTCGTTCAGTAATGGACAAGGCTCCTCTGGCTTCCAGGAGATTAAAAGTATGGGAGCATTTGAGGCAATAGTCATAAGCCGGCAGGACCTGCTCATGTTCACAAAGCTTTATGCATTCCTTTTCAAAATTTCTGAAATGCACAAGGAGCATTTCCGGATTGCTCAGTTCAAAATTATACCTGGAGTGTTCTTTCTCGCCCTGATGATGAATATCGCCATATGTAAGGTCTCTGTTCCAGTCCAGGTCAAAGACCGATTCCTTTTCCTGCAGGTACATGCAGATCCTTTCCAGTCCATATGTGAGCTCTACACTTACAGGGTCCAGATCTATTCCTCCCACCTGCTGGAAATAGGTAAACTGAGTGATTTCCATGCCGTTGAGCCATACTTCCCAGCCAAGGCCCCAGGCTCCCAATGTGGGAGATTCCCAGTCGTCCTCCACAAACCGGATATCATGCCTGTCCGCTTCAATGCCCAGGGCTTTCAGGCTTTCCAGATAAATATTCTGAACATCCGCGGGGCAAGGTTTTAAGATGACCTGGAACTGATAGTAGTGCTGCAGCCTGTTGGGATTCTCGCCATAACGTCCGTCAGTAGGTCGCCTGGAGGGCTCCACATAGGCGGTATTCCATGGTTCCGGGCCTATAACCCGCAAAAAGGTGGCCGGATTGAAGGTCCCGGCTCCCACTTCCATATCATATGGCTGCTGCAGCACACACCCGTAATCACTCCAAAAACGCTGCAGATTCTGCATCATGTCCTGAAACAGCATTGGATGCTCCTGTTAATGTCTTTGGATAACCTCTATTCAAGATGATACTGAACATATGAATCCACTATGCGGAAACAGTCCTGAAGAATCTCTTGTTCCGGATCCCAGTTGACCCATTTTTCAGGTCCGCAGACACGTAACCTGTCCAGAAACAACAAGGATTTCCTGCCTGTCTGCAATGTTCGGTCATCTTTATGAATGCAGCTGGAACAGATCACATGGCCGCTGGCAAAAAGGAAAAAGGGACGGCTCATTTGTTCCAGGGGGCATGCGCATCTGGCACAGATATTCAGAGTTGGCTCATATCCATGTATAAAGGCAGCTTTGGCTTTGAAAAGCAAAGGAAAGAATGCAGGTACATGCAGATTCTCATCCAGGGTTTGCAGCGAGGCCAAGGTAAGTTGGTAGATAGCTGCAGAATCATCGCCCTCCAGACATATCTGCTGGACAAAACGCAGACAATTCACAGCCATGCCCAGCTTGTCCGCTCTTTTTTTCAGACCGTTAAACCCGCAAATCAGGGTACCCTCTTCCAGGGTAAGATATTTCTTTCTGAGGGAGTGACCGCTGACGGTAAAACGGACCAGGTTCAAGCTGTCCAGACACCCGCAGAATCTGCGCCTGCTGCGACAACCTCCAAAAGCAAAACCGGAAAGTATGCCCCTGGAGGGAGAGAGGAACCGGACCCAGACATCATACTCCTTGAATCTGCCGGTTCGCAGTACAAGTACATTCTCCGAAAAAGCCATTATCAGCAGGTCACTTTCACAACAGATTCAACAGACGAGGCTGGAATATATAAAGGCAGGCGCCTGATTTTCAAGAAATGCTGACCATATTGACCTCTCATATCAGTTCCCTGCAAATGGCGAGGACGTAAAGTCAAGGGTCATGACTTCCCCGGACCTGGCTTCAAACTGGTATGGACGGCCGTTTATTATTATACTTACCCCGCCGGCATTACCAAGCCTCAAACGCAGGGAATCACTGTATTCGAAATCCAAACTTTCTCCAGCCCGGAGAAAATGTTCCCGGCTATGTTCATCCGCTGTAACCCTAAGCCAGCATTCTTCATGGGCTTCAATGGTTACGGAGATCGGTCCTTCTGGCACGTCATCCAAAGCGGCCATGTTGTCCGTAAAGGCAACAAGATCAGCCTCAGTCACTCTCATAACCGAATTGTTCTCTTGCCCGGGCATCTCTGTCTGAGAAAGAAGAAGAGAAGGATCAGGGGTAAGAACCTCAATCTGCCCTGTTTCCAGATCATTTTCCGGTTTTGTATCCAGACTGTCCTGAACTATTTCTGCATCATGCTCAGAATCCAGCCGGTGCTCTTCTTCCCAGAAAGAAGTATAAAAAAACCACCCCAGGCCCACAATTAAAACCATGGCCAGAGCTGCTACAGAAGCTTTTACACTGTAAGACATGAGGCGTTCTTTTTTCTCCTGCTTCAAAGCAGTCGGCAATTCCTCCATCTGCTGATATTCATCCTCGGCAAAATATATTCTGGAGAAATCCTTCCCAAACTTCTGCCAGTCAAGCCCCAGGAACTTGGCATAATTCTGGAGAAAACCCTTGGCATACACCGGATGCGGGAGCTGATCAATACTGCCCTCCTCCAGAGCCTTTAAGAAGGAAAGGCTGATCTTGGTTTCTTCCTGAACTTTTTCCAGGCTCAAGCCCTGGCTCTCTCGTTCTTCGCGCAGTTTGCGTCCTAAATCCTTTATTTCCATAAGATCTCCCAGAGGAGGTTCGAGTTAGTAGCGGACCTCAATGACCGCCCTGTCCCGTAAGCCCTGAATATATTCCTCGAATCTCTGGTCTAGTTTATCATCAAACAGCTTATTCCGGATATCATCTTTGACTTCTTCCAGAGGAATCTGTCTTTCAGATTGAATATCCCTTGCCATAAGCAACACGCCCCCTCCACTCACTGAAAAAGGTTCGCTTATCTCACCGGGCTTAAGATTCTTTAATGCCTCTTTCCATTCCGGAGCCAGCCTGTCCCAGCGCACCAGGCCCAAATCCCCTCCATCCCGGGCAGCGGGTCCCTGGGAGTATTTTTGTGCAGCACTGTCAAAATCATACTCGCCGTTCTGGATCCGATCAAGCAGTCTTACGGCCTCATCATAATCTGGAACTGCTATTACCTGCAAATGGATCTTTTTTTCTTCCTGAAAATTTTCCTGATTTGCCTTGAAGTACTCCTTGATTTCATCTTGGGTAACCACGGTCTTGCGCCTGACCATAATGCCTAAAACTCTCTGGGTAATCATGGAGTCCCTGATTTGCCTTTTGTAATCATCCTGAGTGAGTCCCTGCATGCGCAAATGTTTCTCAAATTCTTCCTGATCCATATTATTGTCCTGTTGCACTCTCTGAATATGTTCCTGAATATCCCTGTCGGATACCTGGATTTGATATCTTTCGGCTTCCTGCCGCATGAGGATATCATTGATCATTTGGTCCAGGACATGTCTTTTTGTTTCTTTCTGCTGATCAGGAGGAAGATCAGCCAGCTCAATGTCTTCAAAAAGCCCCAGAAACATCTCCACCCTTTTCTGCAGATCAAACAGTGTAATAGCTTCACCGTTTACGTGGGCCACAATCCTGTTTACGGCAGTACCCGCCTGAGCAGATTTTAAAGGAATGAGAAAACAAAGCACGGTTATAAAAAAAATAATCTTTTTAAACATGACTAACCTGAAGCAATAACTCTTAATAAAGTTTGGTTTATCTCAATCTTTGAATTAATCACGGCCTTTTCCAGCCAGAGGTGCAAGGCTTGCTGCAGCTTTTTTTCCACCAGCTTTTCCTCAATTATATCATAGACCTGATGAGGTTTGAGCAGTGCCCCCTGTTTATGTTCAAGAACGTATATCACATAGTAATCCTTTGAGCCATCACTTTTGATACTGCTGTGCTGGCCTGGCTCCAGAACATCAAGATCCCTGCTCAGAATCTGTGGAAGTTGATCAATGCGCATTTCATACTGCCCTATATTCACCTCAGGGAATCTTTCTTTGGTTTTGGATAACTCTCCGTTTTTTCCGAAAAAATCCAGTGAGTCCCTCAACCTGTTTTCTTCCGGGGATGTCATGTGGACAAACCGGATTCGCTCAGGAATATAAAAATCTTCCATATTAGCATTATAGTATTCTTTGATCTCTTCAACATCCAGCCTGATCCCGGGCCTTAACACCTCCAGGATAAACTTTTCCCGTATTAGGTTCTGTTTAAGCTGTCTTCTCCATAAATCGAGATCTATATACTCTTCAATGAGCACTTTTTCAAACTGACCTTCAGGATAATCCCCTCGGATTTTTTTTTCTTGTCCAGCGAGTTCTTCCTGACTGACGCTCAGGCTTCTTGCCTGCATTTCCTGGCTTATCAGCTTATGCACGATCAGCTCCAGAAGAATGTCACCGTATGATGATTTGATTTCCTGCAAATCAGAAGGCAGATCATGGGACCACATGTAATAATATTCATCGTGAAACGCTTCCAGCTCTTCCAGGTAGATAGGTTCACCATTAACCCTTGCCACCACTCCTTCCTGAAAAGATTCGCCGGAACATCCAGTCAGAGTGAAAATGCAGGCAAAGAAATAATATAACAAAAAAAATCGGAGAATAAAGTATGGCATGAAGGATACCGGATGATAAATTCATTGATTAAGGTGATCGCTTAAATCTCTAACCTCTTCCTGCAGTTCATTTAAGAAAAGAGCAATAGATGGATTATGATTCAAACGCAACTCCAATTTGGCTGGAGGAACCAGCCTGGCGATTTTCTTATTTTTTTCTATCCACTTTACCATTTTGAAAGGATCTACATAATTTGTCGAACCCGACCATTCAATGCAAAGCCTGTTTTCCAGAAAGTCTGCTTTTTTCGGGCCCAGGGCTTTAAGCATCAATTTGATTTTTAATACCTGGATGAAATTTTTCAGCTCTTCTGGGAGGCTGCCGAAACGGTCACGCATATCCTGAGAGAGTTTATCAAAATCCTCAGCCTGTGAACAACTGGATAACATTCTGTAATACTTTAAACGATCAGCCGGATCAGGAATATAACTTTCAGGAATGTACGCTGAAAATCCAATGTTTATCTCCAGTTCCTCCTTCTGCAGGGCAGGCTCTCCTTTGAGCCTGGCCACCTCTTCCTGCATCATGTCCAAAAAAAGATCCAGGCCCACCTTGTTTATTTGACCCGACTGGACTTCCCCAAGAATATTGCCTGCTCCCCTCAGCCTAAGATCTTCCATGGCAACGTGAAAGCCGGCTCCCAGGTAATCCATGTCCAGGATTATCTGCATCCGTTTTCTGGCCTGTTCGGTTAAATCTGTTACAGAAGGGACAATAAAGTATGCATATGCCTGCTCATCGCTCCTCCCTACTCTTCCCCTCAACTGGTAGAGCTGCCCCAAACCGAACATCTGGGCCTGATCAACTATCAAAGTGTTGGCGCGCGGAAAATCTAAACCGGACTCGATAATGGCCGTACATACCAGTATATCTATATCATGATGCCAGAATTTGTGCATAGTATCTTCCAGGGATCTTTCAGGCATTTGTCCGTGGGCCTTGGCCACCCTGGCTTCAGGGACCAGATGCTGTACATACTCGAGGATGCTGTCCAGGCTTTTCACCCGGTTATAAACCCAGAATACCTGTCCTTTTCTGTCCAGCTCCCTGCGCAGCGCTTGCTGCAGGAAATCCTGATCCCTTTGAATAAGGGAACTGTCCACTGGTTTTCGGTCAAGAGGAGGAGTTTCAATAACGCTTAAAGTCCTGATTCCGGATAATGACAGCTGCAGTGTTCTGGGAATTGGAGTTGCTGTCAGGGTCAGTACATCAACATTTTTCCTGTATTGTTTCAGTTTTTCCTTGTGTCTGACCCCAAAGCGCTGTTCCTCGTCCAGTATCAAAAGAGACAGCCTGGGCAGATCAACATCCCTTGAAAGCAGCCTGTGTGTCCCGATAATAATATCCACTTCGCCTCTTTTTGCCGCTTCCAGTATGGTTTTTTGTCTGTTGCGCGGCACAAAACGGCTCAGCATTCTAACGTTTACAGAGAAATCCTCCATACGGTGTTTAAAATTCAGATAATGCTGTTCAGCCAGTACAGTGGTAGGACAAAGCAGCGCAACCTGCTTGCCGTCCTGAACCGCCCTGAATGCAGCACGCATGGCCACCTCGGTCTTGCCGAAGCCCACATCTCCACAGACCAGGCGGTCCATGGGTTCAGGCTTTTCCATATCCTGCATGACTTCAAGAATTGCCTGCTCCTGATCCGGAGTTTCCTCAAAACCGAAAGTATTTACAAATTCATGATAAAACTCTCCTGAAGGACCGTATTGGTAGCCTTTAGCTACCTTTCGGTAGGCGTACATGTCTACCAGGTCCTTGGCGATTTTTTGAATCGCCTTGCGTACCCTTTCCCTGGTTTTAAGCCAGCCCGAACCTCCAAGCCTGTCCAGAGCAGGCTGTACGCCTTCCTGGCCTTTATACTTTTGAACCTGTGTCAATCGGTCGACAGGTATATACAGTTTATCATCGTTGGCATACTGGATAAGCAGATAATCATTGGCTGATGTTTCGGAGCTGATTCTTTCCAGGCCTGCAAAGCATCCCAGTCCGTATTCACGATGCACAAGCAGATCACCGGGATGGATGTCCTCAATCCTGGAGATACCGGAAAATTTTTCCAACCTGGGTTTGAGTCTTTGTCTTCTGCCTGGTTGCAGTACATCCTCACCCAGGATGTATATATGGTTCCAGTTCATATGCATGCCGGTACCCATTCCGGCAACAAGTGCATAAAGACCGCGCTGTTCGGGCTGGTATTCCGTCTTGAATTTCAAACCTTCATTTGAAATAACTTTTAGAAATTTGCTCCTGGATTTTAAAGAATTAAAGGCCAGAACAACCTGATTGGCGGTTCTTTGCCAGTCCTGCAGGGCTGTTACAAATGTAGGCCAGGGCCTGCTATTCTCCTGTGGCTGCCAGAAAATATCCGTAAACTCCCTGACTTCCTTTTCCTCAAGATCGAAACCGATTCTTTTTTGGCCCATGACCAGCTTTTCAAAAAAAACCTGCCTCTTATCGTGCAAAAAGGTTCTGAACCTGGATGCTGGCTGCAGAACATATTTTTCAGGATAACCTGAAGAGTCTGCCCACTGTTTGATTTTCCATTCCTCTTCTTCCAGACAGGTTCTTAAACGGCTAGAATCTACCAGCAGATAAAAGGCTTTCCCGGGAAGAAAATCGGTCATGGATCCCGATTTTTCGTAATAAAGTCCGGGCGGATACTCCAGACCGCCCTGTTCCATGGTTTTTTCCAGATGGAGTCTGAGGTCCTGGGTGATTTCTCCGATGGATTTCAAATAATCAGCTTTCTTTCTGGCCTTTTCAATGAAACGGTTTTCTGCAAGACATGGAGAAACAGGCAAAATCAGACATTCATCAAGATTCTGCACAGATCTCTGGGAAAGGGGCTCAAAGGACCTGATACTTTCCAGCCTGTCACCAAAAAATTCAAGCCGTAAAGGATATTCGTATCCAGGAGGGAAGATATCCAGAATATCCCCTCTCTGGGATACTTCTCCAGGGGCAGTAACCATGTAAGCTCTGGAAAATCCCCAGGCAGCAAGCTTGTCCAGAATTGATTCCGGGCTTGATTGTTCTCCAGGCATTAACAGTAAAAAGGTATTTCTGACCAGATCAGGAGGAGGAAGAAAAGAGAGCATGGAATCTGCTGTAAGAACACTGACAGTCCCTGTATTGTTAAGAAGCCCGAAAAGACAGGTCCATAGATTTCCCCAGTCCCGCTTTTGCTGCTGTTTTATGGTGCTGACAAAATACCAGGAATTTTCCCAGAAGGCTTGCCTTTCGTTGTCGGAATTGCGGAAAATATCTGATAGTGAGGCGTATTGGCTGGTATCAGTTCCTGGAGGCAGGACCATGACCACGCTGTTCCCCTGAAGGCGCAGGTATTCAGCCAGGTACACCTGTGTGGCCGGTCCTGATTTGTGGATGTGAATATGTTGATGGCTGCCTAAGCCCAGGAGCTCTTTTTTTAGGTTAGAGTGGATAAACAATCGTGGTCCCGCCACATGCAGGTTTTATTTTTGCTAATTTTTTTGTCTGTTTTTCAAGCCTTAAAAATGTTGCCAAAAGCATGGCTTGTGGTTAACATGTTCTTAAAGATAAACTCAACCCATCCTGAATATAATAATCTTAAGTCCTGGAGGGATATTATTACTAATGGCTTACTTTTTACGCACACCAGACAGCTATCCGCTGGAAGAACAAGTCAAAATCCTGGGAGATGAAGAACTTCTGGACTTCTGGGAGGAGAGCCAGTTTTTGGAAAAATATGCTTATGATGAAGCCAATAAGTGGCCCTCGAGAATAAACTATGAAGAGATAATCCTCAAGGAACTGCAAATCAGAACATGCATGAAGATACTTTAGCTGTCTTTCTGAAGTAACTTCACCCTGTCAGGACATTTATTTACTGACAAGCAACAGTTCAGGACAAAGCAACAAGCAAACCACAGTCCAAACCAACACCAGGTGTGTTTTTGAAGCAGCATCTTATAAGAAGACTGATTATTGTTAGTCAAAAAAAACCATCCCGGGAAATCCCGGGATGGTACAATCTGCTATTGAGCAACTTTCTTTAGAAACGTGCTTCTTTTTTCGGTTTGGCCACATTAACCTTGATGTTTCGTCCACCGATGTCCTTGCCGTTAAGATTCTCAATGGCTTCTTCGGCTCCACTTTCCATTTCCACGAAACCAAAACCACGAGAACGCCCGGTTTCCCGGTCTTCAATGATTTTTGCCGAGCTTACTTCGCCATACTCGGCAAAGAGATCGCGAAGCTGGGCCTCAGTAGTACTCCATGGCAGATTGCCCACATACAAATTGGTCATAAAATAACGCTCCTGAAAATTTAAAAAAGAAAGATCATCAGTCCAGGCAGCTTCCCCGTTCAAGCCTGTTCACAAAAACTGATGAAAGCCAGATAACCTCCATTATTCCAAGCTGTAGGCAAAAGCAAGTTTTTTTTGAAGAAATATGTTTATTTCGACCATTAAAGCAATAGTAGAAAGCGGGTTTTTCATTCCACAGGTTTGAATGAACGCAGCCTGAGGCTGTTGGTGACTACGGATACGGAACTGACAGCCATTGCTGCTCCGGCCAGCATGGGATTCAGTATTATTCCGTAAACAGGGTATAAAGCACCGGCAGCCACTGGTATCAGTACTATGTTGTAAATGAAGGCCCAAAACAGATTTTGCCAGATAGTTCTGGTAGTAGCCCGGGAAAGGGCTATGGCTGTTGATACTCCACGCAGATCGCCACTTATCAGGGTTATTTCCGCGGTTTCCATGGCAACATCCGTACCGGTGCCGATGGCGATTCCCACATCGGCACCGGCCAGGGCCGGTGCATCGTTGATACCGTCTCCCACCATACCAACCCGTTTGCCCTCTTGCTGCAGCTTGGCCACATATTTGGCCTTGTCCTCAGGCAATACATCGGCAAACACCCTGCTTATGCCCAGCTGACGGCCGATAGCCTCGGCAGTCCTGCGGTTGTCTCCGCTAACCATGATCACTTCCAGGCCCATATTCTGCATAGCGCGTACCGCTTCCCTGGATGTATCCTTCAATGGATCAGCCACGGCTATCATGCCGGCCACTTCCCCATTTCTGGCCACATACATGGGAGTCTTTCCCTGGCCGGCCAATTCCTGAGCTTTTTCCTGCCAAAAATCGACAACTATTTCATTTAGCTGCATAAGACGCAAATTACCTGCAAGGATTTCTTGGCCTTCAACAACAGCCTTTATTCCCTGCCCTGGAATGGCATCAAAGGATTCAGGGGCAATCAACATTATATCCTTTTCCTGGGCATTGCGTACTATTGCCTCTCCCAGTGGATGCTCTGATCCCCGTTCTACAGATGCCACCAGGCGCAACAACTCATGAGCCTCAATGTTCTTTTCCGGGAGAATGTCTGTGACTTCAGGCTCACCCCTGGTAAGAGTGCCGGTTTTGTCCAGAACTATGGTCTGCAGACGGTGGGTCAGCTGTAACGTTTCAGCGTTTTTGATCAAAATACCGTTTTCCGCCCCCTTGCCCATACCCACCATTATGGCAGTGGGTGTAGCCAGACCGAGGGCGCAGGGACAGGCAATAATGAGTACGGCAATAAATGTGGTTAAGGCAAAAGTCAGCTGAGGTTCTGGTCCATAAATGGACCAGAATATGAAACTCATTACACCAATGCTGAGCACAGCGGGTACGAAGTAAGCAGCGATCACGTCCACCAGTTTCTGAATGGGAGCCTTGGAGCCCTGAGCCTGTTCCACCAGCTGAATTATTCTGGCCAGAGCAGTGTCCTGGCCGATTCTGGTCGCCCTGAATTCGAAGCTGCCAACTTTGTTTATGGTTCCGCCAATGACTTCATGGCCTGGCTGTTTTGAAACAGGCAGACTTTCACCGGTCAACATGGATTCATCCACTGTGGAAGCACCGGATAATATTTCCCCGTCAACAGGAATACGTTCTCCCGGACGAACAAGCACTATATCTCCGACCTGAACGTCTTCAACCGGTACTTCAAGATCTTCCCTGTTTCGCCGCACCCGGGCTGTACGGGCCTGCATGCCCATGAGCCGGCGGATGGCCTCGGAAGTCCGTCCCTTGGCCCGGGCCTCCAGCAGACGCCCCACCAGAATAAGAGTGGTTATCACCGTGGCCACATCGTAATAAAGCTGGTAGGGAAAGCCCAGCCCGGTAAGAAAACCGGGAAAAAGGGTCATGGCTGCGGAGTAAAGCCAGGCCGAGGTGGTTCCCATGGCCACCAGGACGTTCATGTCAGCGGTGAAGTGACGTAACGCCGCATACCCCCCCTGGTAAAAACGCCAGCCGGCGACGAACTGTACGTATGTGGAAAGAATCAGAAGAACATAAACATTGCTCAAAAATCCCGGCACCCAGTCCGACCACATGGGCATCATATGGGGAATGCTGCCGATAAGAACGATTGAAGTCACTGCTGCTCCGGAGATCACGTCCCTGACCAGACGCTTCATCTGTTTCTCTCGGATAGCTCGCTCCCTGTCCTCGCTCTTCTCCGGCTCCGTCCCCACATGAACAACATGGAATCCGCTGCTTTCCACTGCCCTCTGCAAAGAAGCTATGGTTTCCGGACCGCCGACAAAATTAACCAGAGCCCGTTCCGCAGCCAGATTAATACTGGCCTGAAACACTCCGGGAACATCAAGCAGGGCTTTTTCGATGCGACGCACGCAGGAAGCGCAATGCATGCCCTGTATAGCAAGGCTCACCTGGCGCTGTCCCACAGGTTCAGCACCAAAACCGATGCTCTCAACAGCGCTTACAAGCTGCCTGGCAGAAACTACCCTATCCAGAGTTACCGTCGCCTTTTCAGTGGAAAGGTTGACTGCGGCTTCTCGAACTCCATCCACACTTGATAGGGCCTTCTCCACCCGACGAACACAGGAAGCACAGGACATACCGCTTATCTTAAGAATCACGGTATTTTCAATCCCTTGAGAACTTGTCCGGGAAAAGTCCAGCTCCTTGCCCGTCTTGAATGTTTTTTTATCTTCAGACATCTTTACCACGACTGCAAATACAGATATATTTTTGATTCGTTTTATTCACATTCCTGATCCTTTCCTGCAGAACAGGATCATCAGCCTTACCTCGCGGCAAGCGAGACCATGGGAGAATTAAATGACATCACGAGTAATTTTTAACGCCAAACAAATACAGAAGACCCTGGAAAGACTTGCTTCCCAGGTGTGGGAACAAATGTCTGACACTGAAAACCTGGCCCTGGTCGGAATTCAACGTCGGGGCGTGGATCTGGCAGCCAGGCTAAAAGTAATGCTTGAAGAAAAAACCGGTCAAAAAATCTGGCTGGGTAAGCTGGATATCAATCTGTACCGGGATGACTGGACCAACATGACTTCCACACCCATGATCAACAGCACAGAGATCACCTTCCCTGTGGCCGACAAACAACTTGTTCTGGTGGACGACGTACTGTATACCGGCCGCACAGTGCGCAGCGCCCTGGACGCTCTTCTGGATTTCGGCCGTCCCGGCAGGATCAAGCTTCTGGTACTCATCGACCGCGGGCACAGGGAGCTGCCCATACATGCAGATTTCGTGGGTATGAAAATCAGTACTTCCCCCGGGGAACAGGTGGACGTGCTGCTCCAAGAAAGAGACGGTGAAGACAAAGTCCTTCTTTCCAACGTTGATAAATGATCGCTGACGGTAAACTAATAGTCATCAGAGAGTATTCCGGGAGATACTCTTTTTACATCAGGAACTCCAGTTAGAAGCATGGCCTGAACAAGTTCCTGACGGTACTTTTCCAGGACAAATGAAACCCCTTCCCTGCCTGCACCAAATGCGCCAGTAATCAACGGTCTGCCCACCAGGACAGCGTCCGCCCCCAGGGCCAGGAGCTTGAGCACGTCTGCACCGGAACGTACTCCACCGTCTGCAAAAACGGTCATGCGTCCGCGGACCAGTTCCGAGATTTCCGGCAGTACTTCAGCTGCGCCCTGAGCATAATCAAGAACCCTTCCCCCATGATTGGACACCACTATGGCTGAAACTCCTGCTTCCAGTGAGTCGAGGGCATCTTCAACAGTCATTATTCCTTTAAGCACTAGAGGCAGCTTGGTAGACCGGACCAAATCTTTGATTTCCTGCTTGTCCTTGGGGCTTACGGCCTGTCCCTTAAGAGCCATGGTCACCAGTCCTGCTCCGTCAATATCTACTCCAACGGCCATGGCTCCGGCTTCTTCTGCGCTCTTCATTCTCTTGATGATCTCTTCCTGGGCTCTGGGCTTGATTATGGGAATACCCTGTCCCCGGTTGTTCAGGATTGCGGATACACCGCTGTCAAACATGGCCGGATCAGCTCCATCACCGGAGAACCCGATGGTGCCCGCCTCAATGCTGCCGGTGATAATACAATCAATGAACTCCTGTTCGGTAAGCTGTCCACCCATATTATACGTGGTTCCAGTCATGGGTGCGGCCATAATGGGCATCTTGAGAGTCTTTCCCCATAGTTTTAGGCTGGTAACCGGATTTTTCACCTCGTGCAATGTTCGCATTCTCAGTCTGTAGCGGCGCAAGGCAGTCAGGTTGACCTTGAAGGCTTGACCACTGCCGACCCCACCCATCCCGGGCACTTCGCCTGCACACATACGACCGTCACAGACCGGGCATACCCGGCAGTATCCCTTGAGTCTGTCCTTGGCCTCTTTGGTAATATATGTCCAATTCATAAATATTTTCCCACTATCTGAATTTTAATACTTTCGCCGGCCTTTACCTGTAAACTCGAGCATTTTCTGACCTGGGGCCGGGTCTGGCTGCCCATGCCGCCCTTCCGGGTAGATCAGATCAACTGGTATTTCTGCAGAATATCCTTGAGCCTGCCCTCGCTATCTTCCAGCATGGGCACCAGCGGCAACCTGAGCTCCAGTTCGATTCTGCCCATAAGTGCAAGGGAAGTCTTAACCGGAATGGGATTTGTTTCCAGAAACATGGCCCTGCAGAGCGGAGCCATTTTGTGATGCAGTCTTTTGGCTTCTTCCTGATTGTTGTTCTGATAGGCTGAATACAAGGAGTGCATCATGTCCGGAACTATATTGGATGTTACCGATATGACCCCGTGTCCTCCCACACACAAAAGAGGCAGAACAGTAAAATCATCCCCTGACAAAACAATAAAGTCCGGACCGCATGCCTCCACAACTTCAGTAACCTGCTTGAGATCGCCGGTGGCTTCCTTAATGCCTATAGCCTCGGGCACCTCATTGAAAATTCTGGCCACAGTTCCAGGCAGGACATTCAATGACGTCCTTCCAGGCACATTGTAGATAAAAAAAGGTATGGGCACTTCCCTGGCAATAGTTTTAAAGTGTGTTACCAGGCCTTCAGGTGTAGGTTTGTTGTAATAAGGAGTAATAAGCAAGGCTGCGTCAGCACCTGCATCCTTGGCATGCCTGGTCAGATCCACTGCCTCGCTGGTACAGTTGGATCCAGCCCCGGCAATAACCGGCACCCTGCCCTTTACCTGATCAACACAAATGCTGATGGCCCTTTTGTGCTCCTCATGAGTCAAAGTGGCAGACTCTCCAGTAGTTCCGCATGGAACTACACCGTCAATTCCCTGTTCCAGCTGCCATTCAATCAGTCTACGATATGCATCTTCATCCAGTTGGTTGTTTTTGAAGGGAGTTACCAAGGCTGTAAAAGCGCCGCGGAACTGCATGAAATCCTCCTTTATGCTGGTTGATTATAAATCATTGCAATCTTCTGTCCAATCAAGGCCGGGGCAGTTCCAATCCAAAGGTGTCCAGATAAACTTTACCCTGGTAGATAAAATCTGCCTTGCCGGTCAAGTATACGTGGTTTTCCTGGATATCAATGGTCAGCCTTTCTTTGCCAGTAGTGGTCACCTCCACTGGACTGGAGCACAGATCCAGGGCAGTGGCTATTATCGCCGAAGCTGCAGCTCCGGTACCACATGCAAAAGTTTCCCGCTCCACTCCGCGTTCATAGGTCCGCAGAAGAATGCTGTTTTGATCCTTGACCTGGATAAAATTGACATTGGTCCCGGCCGGTGCAAAGTCAGGATGCATGCGTATCATACGGCCAGTGTCTGAAACATTTACTTTATGTAGGTCTGCACACAGTACTACACTGTGGGGCACCCCTGTGTTGACAAAATGCACATTAACAGGAACATTTTCCTGGAAAGTCAACATCATGTGCAACTGCAAATCTCTGGCCGGGGTCAGCTGCACCCTGACCTGTCCTTTGTCCTTTATCTGGGCTGAAATGGATCCGGCATCGGTGCCGAAGGTCTGATTCTTTCCTGCAAGCCCCAATTCATATGCCAGGAGGGCAGCACACCTGGATCCGTTGCCGCACATTTCAGCCCGGGAACCGTCAGCATTATAGAAATGCCAAGTATAATCCAGGTCCGCAGAGGCAGGGTTGTCCAGAAAAATCATTCCATCCGCTCCTATGGCAAAAGCTCTGGGGCAAAGAGTGCTGGCCCAACTGGACATGAATCTGCGCGGCAGTCTCAGTGCAGTGTTGTCCCAGAGGATGAAATCATTTCCACTCCCCTGCATTTTAAAAAATGGGTGCATGTTGTATGAGATAGATTTAACAATCATCATGTTGGAACATAAGTTTTCAACCGGCAGGCAAAAGATCGCTCTGAGCAAAACGATCATCACTGCCTGAAAGCTGCAGACAGAGAGAAGCTACAGGACCTGGCAAGAAAAAATTTAATTGATGCGGATCAGGTATTCAGATATTCCTTGAGTTCTTTGCCCGCCCTGAAAAAAGGCAGTTTTTTGGGACTAACCTGCACAGGATCGCCGGTTTTGGGATTTCTTCCCTGATATCCCTGATATTCCTTGATTTTAAAACTCCCAAACCCTCTGATCTCAACCCTGTCCCCATTCTTTAAGGCCTCTTTCATGGAATCAAAAAAAATGGAGATAATATCCGTGGCTTCCTCTACGGATATATTCCTTTCTTCAGCCAGGGACCTGATCAATTCGCTCTTGTTCATATCCGCCCCTCCTGGTTTACAATTTCAAGCATGTTCAAACTGTACAGAAACAACAATATGCTCAGATAAAAAGTAAAATCAAGTAGTTTTTGAATATCAAGCTGAAAAACAAGCATATGCAGGCTGAGTTACATGTTATCAGCTACAGGCTCAACTGTGGGCATGTAAAAGGTAACTGCGGATCAGTTCGTCAAGATTTCCGTCCAGAACACCGTCAACATCAGAAGTTTCAGCATTGGACCTGTGGTCTTTTACCAATCGATAAGAGTGAAGGGTATATGTACGGATCTGGCTGCCCCAGGCAATACTGTCTTTGGCTGCATAATTTTCCTGTCTTGCATCCTCGATTTTTTTCATTTCCTGGTCATACAGTTTGGCCTTGAGAATTTTCAGGGCAGCCTCCCGGTTACGCCTCTGCGACCGTTCACTCTGGCACTGGACTACAATTCCGGTAGGCAGATGGGTTATTCTGATGGCTGAACTGGTTTTGTTGACATGCTGTCCGCCTGGGCCACTGGACTTGAAAACATCCACTCGCAGATCATCGTCTTTGATCTCGATATTGATATCGTCGGATATCTGGGGAAAGACATCCACTGAGGCAAAAGAGGTGTGCCTGCGCCCCGAAGCATCAAAAGGAGAGATTCTGATCAGCCTGTGTATGCCTCTTTCACCTTTGAGCAACCCGTAAGCGTAATCTCCGCTGATTTGTACGGTTACGCTTTTAATCCCTGCTTCATCTCCGGGCAGAAAATCCAGATACTCCACCTGGTAACCGCTGTTTTCCGCCCAGCGGATATACATGCGCAGAAGCATCTCCACCCAGTCCTGGGCTTCCGTACCTCCCGCACCGGGATGAATAGCCATGATTGCGGAATGCTTGTCCTCCTTTCCGCTCAGAAAGGCTTCAAGTTCGATTTTTTCCAGCTTTTTGCGCAATGAAATCAGGCTGTCTTTTAAGGCATCCAGAATTTCCTGGGACTGCTCATCTTCAGCAAAAGTAAGCCATTCCTGGACTTCTTCCTGGAGCTGCTTAAGCTCGGACAACTTTTTTATCTCATCTTCCAGGCCGCTTTTTTCCTTTAGAATGGGGGTAAGTTTTTCATGGTTTTCCCATGCTCCGGGCTTGGCCAGTTCATGTTCGATTTCCTGGAGCCGCTGCTTTTGTCTATCCAGGTCAAAGGCGCCCCCATAGGGAGGAAAAACGCTCCAGTACCTGATCTGACTGGGCTTTTAAATCTGAGAGCTGAATCATGGGTAATCTGCTTTGCTTTATAAATAAGGCCAGTTGTTATTTGTAGTGTAGATTTCTATAAGGTCAACCTCTTAAAAAAATAAAGAAATCCTTTCTAGATCGTGGACAGTCAAAAGTGCTCCAGTAATAAGCTCAATTTATTATTTTTTTGCTTATTCAGTACGTCTTTGAAGCCAAACCTGGTATCTGTCAGGATTTATTAAGTTTATTTCTTTAAACTAGGAACCAGCAACCAGGAATTTTGAACTCTCAAGTTATATCCTCAACCTTCATTATTTTTAATCATTCCTGCTCGTGATGCCTTTCTTGTTAAAGACAGGCCAAGACCTGACAGGCTGATGATCACCAGGGCCCAGTGTATGGGCCAATGCCACCTGTGATAAAAAGTGGTCTGTTCCAGGAGGTTAACCTCCCCCCTCAGAAAAGCATCCTGAAACAGATTAGTGTGCTGATAAACCCTGCCTTGAGGATCTATGAACGCGGAGATTCCTGTATTGGTTGATCTGACAATGAACCTGCCCTGCTCCACAGCCCTTAGAACGCTTAAATGCAGATGCTGCTCGGGTGCTGATGTTTTCCCGAACCACGCATCATTGGAGATGTTTACCAGCAAGTTGGCTCCACTGGCCACCCTTTCTCTGACCAGTCCCGGAAATATTATTTCATAACAAATGAGCATTCCTATGGCAAGATCTTCCTGAATCAAAGGACCTGTGGCATACCCCGGAGAAAAATCAAGGGGTCCTGATACCAGACGGTTCAGAAAAAACAGATAATCCGACCAGGGAATGTATTCTCCAAAGGGCCCCAGCCGCTCCTTGTCATAGTAATCTATGATCCGGCCTGATGGTGCTGCCCAGAAAGCCCGGTTATAAAGCCTAACACCGGAATCGTCCTGGAGCATCTCATAAGCAGGCGATCCTGTGATCAGATTTATATTCTGTTCCTGGACAAAGTCCCGTACCATAAGGCTCAGCCGGGTCTTTTCCTGAAAATAAAAAGGCATGGCGGTTTCTGGCCAGATCACCAGATCCGGTCCTCTGTCCCCCAAACCCTCCAGAGTAAGCTTCTGATATTTTTTAACAGTTTGAACCTGGATTTCCTCCTCCCATTTTATATCCTGCTCAATATTGCCCTGGACCACAAGAATGTCTTTAACAGGCCCATGATATTCCTGTTTTCCAAGCCAGAACCCGGGAACAAGAAACATTGCCAGCAGAAGCAGGCCTGCAACCAGAGAAATTCTTTGTCCGCAGGACATCCACAAGCCGGCACAAGCAAGAAACATGCCCAGCCCGTAGCTGCCTACCAGCCCGACAGCCTGAATGGTCTCAGGCCATACGCTGAAGGCCTGAGCAGCAATCAACCAGGGAAAGCCGGTAAAAAGATATTCCCTGGCGAATTCCAGAGAGCCCCAGGCAGCGCCCCCAAAAATCCCCAGCCAGAACCAGGAGAATCTGTTCCGGAGCAAATACAGGTAGATAACATAAGCACAGCTGAACAAACCCAGCACAAAACCGAGCAAAAGAGGACAGAACACAGCAAGAACAAAAGGAAAATTTCCATAGACATGAACAGGGACTACCACCCAGTACAAGCCAAGGGCATAGGCAAAACCCGAAGAGAACAGGGTCCATCTGAAAGCAGCGGACAGGGATCGGGCATTGAAAGCAATGAGGTTGAGTCCCAGAAAAAACAGGAAGATGAAAAAAGGAATGTGCAGGACAGGGTTGGGGAAGGCAAGAAAAATCCCTGACAGGCAAAGAAGCAATGAAACCCGGAAAGGATTGAAGAAGAACATCTGCCTGGATATCATTTTAGCAGGTATGTTACCGTTAACCATTTAATATTTTTGGCATCGGCTTCCTTGACAACAAAATGGAACCGGTTATCTGAAAACTCCTCTCCCTTGTCCGGGACTCTCCCTGCCAGCTGGCAGACGTATCCCCCGATGGTCTCCACCTGGAGAGAAAGGATTTCGATGCCCAATTCATTTTTCAGCTCATCCAGTGAGGTCCGTCCGGAAATGTGAAAAGAGCCGTCCTGAAGGACTTTAATTTCCTGTGGCCTTGGAGGGTCATATTCATCTTCTATCTCGCCCACGATTTCTTCCAGAACATCTTCCAGGGTGACAATTCCTGATGTTCCTCCGTATTCATCCAGTACAATGCCCAAATGTATCTTCTGGCTCTGGAAATCCAAAAGAATCTGCCTCACATTCTTGGTTTCCGGCATGAAATATGGTGTCCGCATTATGGTCGTGATATCCGTATCCTTTTCTTCCAGGAGGCTCTGCAGAAGGTCCTTGGCATGAATGAGCCCTACTATATGGTCTTTATTTTCCCTGTACACCGGAATTCTGGAGTGTCCCGAGTCGATGATCATTCCGGCCACATCCCGCATGGAATCATTGACTTCGGCGCATACCAGGTCAGTCCTGGGGACCATGATCTCCACGGCCTGTTTTTCATGCAGGCGAAGTATGTTTAAGAGCATCAGGACTTCTTCATTCTTGAGCCCTCCCTCTTTCCTGGCCTCCAGAATAATTTCTTCCAGCGGAGCATCACAGCGAGATCCAAAAATTCTGCGCACTATGCTCCATAATCTGTTTTCAGAACCCTCTTCCAAAACCAAATCCTCTTTATTAGGCTATAATATTATTAGAGATCTCATCAGGATCAAAATAATTTCCCCGGACAGTTCATGACTGCCAAATAAACATCACTGCCTTGCCTTTGATCTAACCAGTTCTGTTGTGATCTTTTGCTGCTTTTTACGATATATTTCTAAAGCTGTGATTGTTGCCGGAGTAATGCCGGAAATCCGCCCGGCCTGACCCAGAGTCCTGGGTCTTATTCCGGACAGTTTTTCCACGGCTTCCATGGACAAGCCTGGAACAAGTTTGTAATCTAGGTCTTCCGGCAGTCTGATGCTTTCCAGGTGAGCGGCCCTCTGGGCCAGTTCCTCCTGGCGTCTGATATAGCCCTCATACTTAATTTCTATCTGCACCTGATCCTGGATTTCCGGAGGATATTCATCCAGACCAGACCAGAAAGGCCTTAAATCGTCAATGCTCAGATGGGGCTGTTTTAACAGATCACCCAAAGAAAGCGCCTTTTTGGGCGGATGAGCTCCAATATGTAACAGTCGCTGCAGCGTATCTCTGTCGGGACGGATGGTTATCGACTCCAGGGCCTTTATGAGGCTTGCTGTTTTTTTTTGTTTGTCTCTGAAGCTTGTCCACTGCTCTTCTTTTACCAGTCCCAATTCTCTGCCCAACGGAGTAAGCCTGGCATCAGCATTGTCTTCCCTGAGAAGCAGTCTGTATTCAGCCCTGGAGGTAAACATGCGGTAGGGTTCGCTGGTACCTTTGGTTACCAGATCATCAACAAGAACTGCCATATATGCCTGATCTCTTTTGAGAATGAATTCCCTGCCCAGGCTCTGGGCATAGAGATTCAGAACAGCCCAAAGACCCTGAGCCGCTGCTTCTTCATAGCCCGATGTTCCGTTAATCTGTCCGGCGCAATAAAGTCCGGCAACTGACTTGGTTTCCAGGGTGGGTTTCAGTTGAGTTGGAAGCATGTAGTCGTACTCTATGGCATATCCCGGACGGACAATGATCGCTTTTTCCAGTCCGGATATGGTTCTAAGCATATCCTTCTGCACATCCAGGGGGAGGCTGGTGGATATGCCGTTAGGATATACTTCATGACTGTGCAGACCTTCCGGTTCCACAAAAATCTGGTGCCTTTGCCTGTCGGGAAATCTGGTTATCTTATCCTCAATGGACGGACAATATCTTGCTCCTGTCCCCTGAATGCGCCCTTGAAAAAGCGGCGACCTGTTCAGTCCACCGAAAATGCATTCATGAGTCCTGGAATTGGTGTAGGTTATATAACATGGGAGCTGTTCAAGAATTCTTGTCTTGTGGTGAAAGCTGAATAAAGGAGGAGGATCGTCTCCCTGCTGGGCCTGCATGACCGAAAAATCAACACTTTCTTTGAGAAGTCTGGGTACTGTTCCAGTTTTTAACCGCCCCAGCTCAAAACCAAGTCTACGCAGGCATTCAGAAAGTCCCGAAGACGGCGGATCTCCCAGGCGTCCCCCTGCATAACTCTTCAGCCCAACATGGATCAGGCCATGAAGAAATGTCCCTGTTGTCAGAAGAACGTTTTTACCTGGAATATTTTCACCCAGCCTGGTGCGCACTCCATGAATTATTCCCCCGGAGACCAGAAGATCCTCAACACAAGCTTCCAGAATATATAAATTTTCAAGACTGAAAAGTGTTTTTTGGACCCTGGAAAGGTAGGTGGCCCGGTCAATCTGTGCCCTGGTTGATCTGACGGCCGGCCCTTTGCTTGTATTGAGCCTTCTGAACTGGATTCCTGACTCATCAGCCCAGATACCCATGCTACCGCCCAGGGCATCAATTTCTTTGACCATATGGCCTTTGGCCAGTCCGCCTATGGCTGGGTTGCAGGACAAATGTCCGATGCGGTCAATATTCAAAGTCAAAAGCAGGGTCTTAAGCCCCAGACGTGAAGCTGCATACGCAGCCTCGCAACCAGCATGCCCGGCGCCTACAACAATCAGATCAAAAGACTCTGGAAATTCTTTGAGCATGGCCTATCTTGTCCATGGGCAAGAATTATGAAAGAGTTCTAAAATGTCCTGGACAGAGGCTACTCTGAAGCAGCCATCAAGGCAATGACCTGAGCGTCTTTTATGGTGTTCTTGACGCTGGCGCATTCATTGGGCTGATGTGCGGTCCCCAGGAGTGTGGACCAAACCACAGCAGGATAACCCTTATGGCGCAGAAAAGCCGCTACAGTTCCTCCACCTACTCCCAGAGCAGTGGGCTGTACTGCATAAACCTTTTCAATGCCCCGGGCAAGCCTGACAACAACATCGCTGGACGGATCAGTGGGAGGCGCAGACTGTTCCTGCAGGACTACTTCATAATCAATCCTGACTTTATACTCTTTTTCAATTACCCGACCAATTTCGCGTGTCTGCCTGAGCACATCATCTAAAGCATAATTGGGAAGAATCCGGCAATCAACATAAAAAATGTCCATGCCGGGGATGGTGTTGATGTTGGGTACGTTCCCCTCTTTCTTGGTGGGACAGAAAGTTGAACAGGGAGGGGAAAACAGGTGATCTTTTCTGGAAAAAACGTGCTGCAGCCCTTCCAGTCTCAGAATGAAAGAGGAGGCAGCAATTAGCGAGTTGATCCCCTTTTCGGGTGTGGAAGCGTGGCACTGCTTGCCCTGCACAGATACTTTTATCCAGAGCATGCTCTTCTCAGCTACTTCCATCATCCTGGAGTCGCTGGTTCCAAAATCAGGAACCAGAAAAAGATCAGCAGCAGCAAAAAGATCCGGGCGTTGACCCAGAACGTAGGGGAGTCCATACTTGTTCCCGGTCTCTTCATCAGAGACAAAAATAAGCCCCAAGCCGATTTCCGGCTTTTTCCGCAAGGCAATGAAGGCCCGGGCAGCCAGCAGAGAAGAAACTATTCCCTGATGATTGTCTTCCACTCCCCGGCCGAAAATATGGTCTCCATCAATCTTGAGCTTGAACGGATCGCTTTCCCAGAGCTTCAGATCCCCCGGAGGGACAACATCAAGATGACTGATGATCCACAGGGTTTTTTCGGGATTCCTGCCGTCAAGCTTGACTGCCAGATTAGGACGGTATCCGCAAACAACCCGGTCATCAGGTGCATTAATCTCCTGAATCTCAGTTAAGCCAGTCTCCTGCAGATATTCTTTGATAAAATCGGCTTTGTCCTTTTCCCCCTCTCCCTGATTGGCCGGACCCATAGCCGGGATGGAAACCATACTGGATTGAAGATCAATCACTGCCTGAAATTGATCTTCAATATATTCAATAAGGTGCTGCATCTGGCGAATACCAATATTTGTTGAAGCAGACTGAATTGAAGGACTTATGGTATCAATGGCTTCAATTAATACCCTAAAAATCAGGCTGCAAATAAATGCTGCAGCCTGATTTCAATTACCTTTTCTTGGCTGCTCGTTTGGATGCCTTTAGAGGGTTGATCTTGATGTTACCGCTTTTGTCCACTGTTGCCTGCACATGGGTGGCGAAATTACAGGCACTGTGATCCCATTTCATGGCAGGTTCAGCATAGCTTCTGCAATAAACCTGGCCGTTGAATTCCTCTATCCGGTCACATCCATTGCACTTTTCCACGATGGGATAACACTGGCCTTCCTTGTAGGCACAACCCCTGAGAGTCATAAAAGTACATTCAACTCCCTTTTTTATCGTATCGCACTGCATGTATAAACCTCCGACTATGAGTTGACTGCAACATCTGCATACAAATAAGAAAAAAGGCCACGCCCGGGGACATGGCCGATTGCTCAGTTGTGTTAATGTTTATCCTAGCAGGTAGAACAGGAGGAAGAACACCCCCCTGCCGCCATCTGCAGACTTGAGCGGATAACAAATCCCCCCTCGGTCATATCCAGCTCAATAGGAGCTACTGTTTCCATAAGATTCTTATCTACCAGAAACCGGAATCCCTTGACGTCGTAAATGTTGTCATTGTTCTTTTGCTCGTCCAGAGCAAGTGCCAATCGGGGACCGCCTCAGCCGGCAGCCAGATACACCCTTATGGGCGCCTTTTCCTGAGTTTCAAAGAATTTGTCCAATTGTGATTTGGCAGTATCGCTTAGTTCAAACATGATATTCAGCTTCCTCCTTGTTTAAAAATTATTAATTTATTCTTTTAAGTTATAAAAGTCAACCATTCCTGATCAGGATTTTGCTTTTAATACCTGTCTGTCTGTTGTCAAAGGGGGATTAAAAGATGTGACTGCAAAAAGTCATTTTTGCAGTCACAGACATCAGAGATCAGACGTCAGAGGTCAGTAAAAACAAAGAGTTATGTAGATCATTGATTTCTGAATTATTCATTTCTCGACTTTTTTCAGGCGCATCTTAAAACAGAGCCAGGCTTCCACCTGCAGACCGGTTTGACACCTAAGACTTATTTTTTTACTGAAAGCGAAACATTCAAGGGAGTTCTTATGATTCTGATTAATGAAAACTATCTCAAGCTTTCATCCTCTTATCTTTTTGCGGATATCGCCAGAAGGGTTCAAAAAATCCAGTCTGACAATCCGGACAGAGATATCATTAAACTGGGCATAGGAGATGTAACCCTTCCACTGCCTTCTGTCTGCATCGAGGCCTTGCACAGGGCAGTGGACGAGCTGTCTGATGCTGCTACTTTCAGAGGATATGGACCTGAACAGGGCTATGGATTCTTAAGGGAAAAGATCGCTGCACATGATTTTCAGGCCCGTGGAGCTGATGTTTTTGCAGATGAAATATTTATCAGTGACGGAGCCAAATGCGATACAGGCAACATACAGGAGCTATTCAGCACCAGCATCAGAGTAGCTTTGCCAGACCCTGTATATCCGGTATATGTGGATACCAATGTCATGGCAGGACGTACCGGCTCTTTTTCCAATGGCCGTTACCAAGGCCTGGTTTATCTGGATTCACTTCCGGAAAATGATTTTATTCCTGATCTCCCCAGGGAACAGGTTGATCTGATTTATCTCTGCTACCCCAACAACCCCACCGGAGCAGGCATCAGCAAAAAAGAACTTCAGAAATGGGTGGATTACGCCCTCCACCACAAGGCGTTAATTCTGTTTGACGCTGCTTATGAGGCTTTTATCCGGGACCCGGAAATGCCCCACAGCATCTTTGAAATTCCCGGGGCCAGAGAAATCGCTGTAGAATTTCGCAGTTTCTCCAAAACGGCAGGCTTTACCGGGACCAGATGCGCCTATACCGTAGTTCCTAAAGACTGCAAAGCATATGATCGTAAGGGAGACAAAACCTCTGTTCAAGAATTGTGGAACAGGCGCCACAGTACCAAGTTTAACGGAGTGTCCTATCCGGTTCAAAGAGCTGCTGAAGCGGTATACACTGAGGAAGGACAGGCCCAAGTCCGAAATAATATCGACTACTACCTGAACAATGCAGGGATTATTCTGAAGGAGATGCAGAACTTGGGGTTTGTCTGCTCAGGGGGCGAAAACTCCCCCTATATCTGGGTTCAGAGCGGTTCAGATTCCTGGAGCCTGTTTGATGAGCTGCTCAACAAGGCGGGAGTCGTATGTACTCCCGGGACCGGATTCGGATCCTGCGGGGAAGGGTTCATTCGGCTGAGTGCCTTCAACAGCCTGGAAAACATTCAGGAGGCAATGCAAAGGATCAAAGGAGCCCTGAGCTGAAAATAAGAACGGCAGGGACATGATTCATCCAGATCCCTAAAGCAGAGGACTGAAAATCTTGACCACCCCTTCGGCCATCCTCTTGTAAAGAGGGCGTTTGAACCAGTAATCTTTATTCACTCTCAAGGAACTTTTTTTGTAGCAGTTCAGGAGCATGCTTAATTGATAATTGAACTGGGGATCGAAAACGATATTGACCAGTTCCATGTTCAAATAGAATGAGCGGATGTCGAAATTGGCGGACCCGACCATGGCTACGGCCTGATCTATGGTTATTATCTTGGTGTGCAGCATGCCTTCCTGGAAAAGATAGACACTGGCCCCATTCTGCAGAACCACCCCGCAATAGTAGGCACTGGCCTGATCAATTAAAAGATGATCACTTCTGTCAGGCATGATTACTTCAACCTCCACTCCACGGGCAGCGGCAAGCCTCAAGGCAGTGATCAGTCCTTCATTGGGAATGAAGTATGGTGAAACCACTGCAACCTTGCGTTCAGCCGTATGTATAGCCTGAATAACAAGATCCTGAAAGCCGTGTATGGGTCTGTCAGGTCCTGTGGGCAACACCTGCACCGCTGCTTCACCTTCACTGGAAGAACAGGAGGGGTACATATCCGGATAGTCCAGGATTTCCTGTGTTTCGTAAAACCAGTCTTCAACAAATACCGACTGCAGCTGCCTTACAGTAGGTCCCTGGATTCTGATCATGACGTCATGCCACTGCCCTGCCTTTTTATGTCCAAACTCCGGAACGACTATGTTCTGAGAACCGGTATATCCGATTCTACCGTCAATTACTGCAAGCTTGCGGTGATTGCGTATATCCAGCCTGGCCAGCCTGAGCCTCAATGGATTGGCAGGTAGGGCCCTATGCACCTGAACTCCGTGCTTGCTCATCCACTTACCCAGCCCGAAAAACATCCCTCTTGAGCCCACAGCATCGCCAAGAAGCCTGCAGACTACCCCCTTTCGGGCTGCATCGACCAGGGCTCTGGCCACTTTTTGTCCGGTGACATCATCACGGAACATATAGAACAGGAGGTGCACATGATTTTCCGCCCTCTGTATGTCAGTTATCAGGGACTCGATGAATTCGTTGGTATCGGCAATTAGGCTGACCCGGTTGCTGCCAAGCATCGGCAGACCGCCATGCTTTTCAGCCAGATGCACCAGGGTCTGGTACTCTGGCTTTGCCATTGGATCTGCATAATTTGAAAACTGAGAATAAACAGAGTTAGTCAGATGGAAATTTTTGTGCTTTTTGATCCGTCGTGAAAGTCTTGGCCGGCTGAGTCCATGTTCTTCCAGGAGCAGGTACAACAAGAGGCCGATCCAGGGCATGAGAAAGATGACCGCCAGCCAGGCCAGACAGGTGGTGGGGTTGTCCTTGCGCATTCCTATGACCGGAATCATGCCCAGACGTATAACCCAGCCCCCAAGGCTCCATATCAAGGACTCGGTCAACATTGGATTCAATCCCCTCCAAAAAACAGGGTTGAAAAGGACGCCATAAAAACACATTAAAATAATTAAACATTATAGAAATGTTCGAACATTAAAACTTTTATGAATAAAGATAGTTGTTTTTGCAAATGTTCACAAGCAGTTTTTATCTCATGCAATCAGCACTGCAAGGCATAAACATTATACAGAACTGATTTCGTGAATCTATAAAACTTCTTTAATTGTCCGGCAGGAAAACTGGAGATGTGTGGGGATGAGTGTTGTGCTGCAGGGCTTGAATCTGTCTCGGACTTATTTTTTGAGCAAATGCCTCAGCCTTATCCGGACCTGGAGTCAACACTGCTTATATAAGAAAAGAATGCATTGCCCGTTATTGACGGCTCACTTTCCTGTAAAAATTTTACAGTCTTTTCTGAAGCCTGTTGCGCACTATTATGGCCGCAAGATTGAGCCCCAGAACCAGGAACATGAGCGTAAGGGCAGTTCCGTACTGCAGATGCCTGGTCTGATCTATATGCGTACCTGCTGTGGCCAGGACATATATATGATAAGGCATGGCCATGATCTCATCGAAGATGGAGGTGGGTATCTTTCCGGTATAAAAAACCGCCGCGGTAAACATGATGGGAGCTGTCTCTCCGGCGGCCCGGCTTACACCCAGGATCATGCCGGTGAGCATGCCCGGCAGGGCTGCAGGCAGGACCATTTTGTAAATAGTCTGCCATTTGGTGGCGCCCAGAGCCAGTGACGCCTCGCGATAGGACTGGGGAACGTTCCGCAGTGCCTCTTCAGCCGATCCGATAATCAGCGGCAGGATAAATGCCCCCAGGGTCAGGGAGCCGGCCAGAAGGCTCACACCCATGTTCAGGTAAAGAACAAAGAAGGCCAGGCCGAAAAGACCATATACCACTGAGGGCACCCCTGCCAGGTTGATTATGCCCATGCGTATGAGCCTGGTCCATCTGCCGCCGCCGGAAAATTCATTAAGATAAATGGCCGTGCCCACACCCAGGGGGAAGGCCACCAGAATGGAACCCAAACTGATATAGACCGTGCCCACGATACATGGCCAGATACCCCCCTCGGTCATGGACCGCCTGGGATATTCAGTCAGAAACTCCCAGCTTATAGCGCTTGCACCGTTAATGGCAATAAACCCCAGAAAGACGGCCAGAGCCAGAACATTCGCGAATATGGCCATCCTAAAGATGGAAAATGCAATAAACTGATTGCGCCTGCGTACGAAATTGGATCTCATTTTAAATTCCTGCTGGTAGTCTATCTGTCCCACTGTTAAAGAGTGGCCGCCCCGACCTGTTTATGTCTTTCAGACAGGTAGCTGGCCAGAAGGTTGAAGAGAAAGGTAAAAACAAAAAGAACCAGGCCTATGGCAAAAAGAGCATGGTAGTGATCACTGCGAAATGGAACATTGCCCATTTCTGCGGCGATATTTGCCGGCATGGGCCTCACCGGATCGAATATGGATTCCGGAACCATGGCTGCGCCTCCGGCCACCATGAGCACCACCATGGTCTCCCCTATGGCCCTGGCAATACCCAGCACCACTGCCGTGGATATTCCTGCCAGGGATGCAGGTATAATGACCCTGGCGATGGTTTCCCAATGCGTGGCCCCCAGGGCCATAGAGCCTTCCTTCATGTGTCTGGGCACGCTGTAGATGGCATCCTCGGATATGCTGGTGATTGTAGGTACCGCCATGAAAGCCAGCATAATCGAGGCATTAAACATGTTCAGCCCCGTGCCCAGGTCGAACAGTTCCTGCAGTAAAGGAGCAACAACGACCATGCCGAAAAAACCGATGACTACTGTAGGCAGACCTTCGATGAGCTCCACAATGGGTTTGATCACTGCTCTTGTTTTTGGATGAGCAATTTCAGCCAGATAAATGGCGCTGAACACGCCCAGGGGAATGGCCATGGCCGAGGACAGGGCGACAACGCCGGCAGAACCGGCTATAAGCGGCAGAATGCCGTAGTCCGGGTTAATATCCGTTGGATACCACTCTTTGCCCAGGACAAAGTCCCTGACTGAGACAACGTCGAATATGGGAAGGCCCTCTAAGATCAGAAAAAGAAATATCAGGGTCAGGATAATTATCCCGCTGGCCCCTACAATCAGGAAGACTCCGTGCACAAAGAGATCTTTTTTTTGGCTTGAAATAAAGGACATACGACTTACAACGCTGGTACGATTTAATTTTAATAACGAAAAAAAATGTTTTTTTCTGCATACCGGGGAAATATTGAGGGAGCAGATCGGTTACGCCTATACTCCCTCAATACTGTTTATACCAGGAGACCGTTACCAGATGGGTACGTATCCACCTTCTTCAATAAGATGAGCGTTGTCCGGATGCTGTATATAGTTGATGAACCTGAGCACGTCCCCGGAAGGCCAGTTGTTGGTGATCAGCCACAGGCTCCTGGAAACAGGGTATTCGCCTGATGCTGTGGTTGTGGAAGTGGGCTGTACACCATCAACCTTCACGCTCTTGAGCCTGTCGGTAAGGTATCCCAGTCCGATGTACCCTATGGCATGCCGGTTATCCTGCACAGCCTGGACAATGGCTCCGTTGGAGGCCAGCATCTGGGCCCTGGGAGTCATGCGGTCACCCTTAAGCACCTTATCGCCCCAGACTACGTAGGTACCTGAATCGGAGTCTCTGGAAATTATGGTAATTCTCCTGTCCGGTCCCCCAACCTCTGACCAGTTGGTAATTTCGCCGTTATAAATTTTCCTGAGCTCTTCCAGGCTCAGTTCATCTACGGGATTATCCGGATGCACCACAGGGATGATGCTGTCGAAGGCAATGACAAAGGGCACCGGATAAATGCCGTTTTCAACGGCCATCTTCACTTCGCTGTCCCTGATCCACCTGGAGGTCTGGGCGATGTCAGTGGTACCGTCGATTAAGGCCGTGATGCCTCTGCCGGACCCCCCTCCGGATATGGAAAAATTGAAACCGGGGTTGTCTTTCATAAAGGCTTCAGCCACTACCTGCGTAACAGGCAGAACCGTGGTAGAGCCATTTATTTTCAATTCTCCGGCCATGGCCGGAAGTGGACCAAGGCTAAAGCCCATCAATAAAAAAGCAATCATAACCAAGATTCTTTTCATGATACTCCTCCAAAACTTTTTTTGTTTATGCCTGAACAATTCATCAACCTTGCCTGGAAAGATTAATTATACCTCATTTGCCTGGATTGCATGTCAGTCAAGTTATGAATTCGTTACAATACGCAGATGGAGAAAACATCCTTCTGGCGGTTTAAGCAGTCATGCAGATGAACTGTTGGGATAAAATAACAAGGAATCTTGGAATCAAAAGGGTTCGAAAAGACACTTTCATGCAATGCTATTGTAACAAAAAAAGAGTACCCGACATTTCAAGAAGTATGGGGAAATATCTCAAGGAAAATCGCCGCGGGTGCTTGAAATTTAATAAGTCGGGACAAGACATGAAACAGGAACAGGTATTATCCAATAATCTCATGGCAGCGGGCGTGGTCCAGGACATGGTCCCCCAGAACAAAATCAGTCTGGACAAGGAGCACTGCTGCCTAGAGGTCAAGGACCTCGATCTATTTTACGGCTCGAACCAGGCCCTGAAGTCTATTAACATGAAAGTTCCTGTAAAACGGGCTACAGCCTTTATCGGTCCCAGCGGCTGCGGCAAATCAACCCTGCTGCGCTGTTTCAACCGGCTTAACGATCTGATAGATGTCTGCAGGGTGCAGGGGGAGATAAAACTGGACGGAGAAAATATATATGACCCCAAAGTGGATGTGGCCGAACTCAGGCGCAGAGTGGGCATGGTCTTTCAGAAACCCAACCCCTTTCCCAAGTCCATCTTCGACAATATCGCCTTTGGCTTGCGCCTAAAGGGCATAAGGAACAAGAAACATTTGAATGAAGTGGTGGAAAAGTCCCTGAAAGGCGCGGCCCTTTGGGAGGAGGTTAAAGACAGGCTGTATGAAAGCGCCCTGGGACTATCCGGTGGGCAGCAGCAGAGACTGGTCATTGCCAGGGCCATAGCCATTGAACCTGATGTGATCCTGCTGGACGAACCCTGTTCGGCTTTGGATCCAATTTCCACCTCCAAGATAGAAGAGCTGATCCATCAGCTGAAAGAAAGGTACACCATAGTCATAGTGACTCACAATATGCAGCAGGCAGCCAGAGTTTCTGACTTTACAGCATATATGTACCTGGGAGAGCTCATTGAGTACAGGGATACCATCACCATGTTCACCAATCCCAAAGAAAAAACCACCGAAGAATATATCACAGGAAGATTCGGTTAATTTTAATATCAGGAGACAAAAAATGACTCATTTAACGCAGGAACTGGACAGGCTGAACATGAAGGTCATGCAGATGGTGGTCCAGACGGAACAGGCCCTGAGCAAGACTGTTAATGCTTTCTCCCGCATGGATGCGGACCTGGCCCAGGAAGTGGTGGATCACGACAAGGAAATCAATGAGCTGGAGGTCCTTATAGACCAGCTCTGCCTGCGGCTCCTGGCCCTGGAACAGCCTGTGGCCAGGGATCTGCGCTTTATCCTGGGAGCCATGCGTCTGAGCAATGATCTGGAGCGCATAGGGGACGAATCAGCCAATATATCCGATGCCACGATATTCTTAAGCCTGCCCCCTCCCCTGGAGTTCTATGACCAGATTCAGATCATGGGACAGAAAGCCTACGATATGCTGCAGGAAGCCATTATCGCCTTTTCCTCTCCGGATACAGAAAGGGCCGTAAATGTCTGCCGCATGGATTTCGAAGTGGATGAAATAAACTCCAAGGTTATCAAATTGAGCATCGAACACATGAGCCAAGACAGCAAGACTATAGAGCAATGTGTGCAGAGTATCAATATTGCCAGGCGGCTAGAGCGCGTGGCCGACCTGGCCACTAATATAGCCGAGACCACCATGTTCATTGTCCAGGGGACCAGCATCAAGCATTCTTGTCAGTTCGACGACCGGGTTTAGGCCCCGGATTTGTATAATGAGAACCAGATTATACAGCCGTGGTCCTGACCGGAGACAGGGCTCTCCGCCCAGATCTCTCCGCCCAGGACACTGATAATATTTCTGCAAATGGCCAATCCCAGCCCTGTTCCCTTGACCTTGTTCTTATCCTTTTTCACCCGGTAGAAGCGCTCGAAAATCCTTTGCTGCTCGCTGCGGGGAATCCCTGGTCCGTTGTCCTGCACCCCGATGTGCACCATTTCCCCATGATCCCGGACAAGAACCCGGATGACACCTCTGTCCGGCGCGAACTTGATGCTGTTTTCCAGAAGATTCTGGAAAACCTGGCCCAGGTACTCCCCTTCCCCACGCACCATAACCAGCTCAGTTTCCAGCATTTCTGTCTCAAAGCTGACTTCCCTGTCCTGGATATAATGTTTGCAGTTCTTCCAGGCCCTGGAAACCACGCTCATGAGGTCCACATCTTCAAGAGCCACCTGATCCTGGGCGGATTCAATGCGTGAAAGCTGCAGAATATCGTCCAGGAGGCGGATCATGTTGTCTGTATTCCTTAGCACGACCTTGAGCAGATCCCGGCCTTTCTGCTCCATGATTTTGGGATTATCAAGCAGTGTTTCAGTGTATCCCTTGATGGAGGTCAAAGGGGTGCGCAGTTCATGCGAGGCATTAGCCACAAAATCCTTGCGTATGTTCTCCAGCCGTTTCAGCGCAGTAATATCGTGAAGAAGGATAATAGCCCCAATGGTTCGGCGATCCCTTGGAGCCACCACATGCACGTCATAGAAACGGTCCTTTATTTCCATTTCCATTGTCAGCGTCTGCTGGTCGGATTTGCCGAGCACACCATCACAGGCTTTCTGGAGCTGGTTGTTCAGCAGGACCTCCAGGGGCCTCTTCCCCTGAATGTGGTCCATATGCCTGAAAATATCCTGAAAGGAACGGTTGAAACTGATTATTCTGCCCTGTGTATCCAGAGCAGCCAGTCCGTCCCTTATACCGTTGAGAATGGTTTCCAGCTCGGCTTTCTGCGAGGATACAATTTCCATGTTTTTTTCAATATCTCGGGCCATGCGGTTGATGGCCTCCACCAGGGGATCGAACTCCCTGCCAGGGGACTCGGTGATCCGTTGTTTAAAGTTGCCCTCTCCCATGGACTTGGCCATTTTAATCATGGGTTTAAATCTGTAGGTTAGGTAGGTTACCATCAGGTAAACCACAATACAGCTGAGCAGCAGGGAAAGGAAAACGAACTTCCACAGGTTGGCGCTGATGCGTTCAAAAAAAGGGTGCATGCCTGAATGCGGCGAGGATATTCTCAAGTAATACTGGCCGTTATTACCTGGATAATCTCTCTTCACGGCAATGTGCACCATTGTTTGCCCATTTGTTCCATTACTGTCCAGGTAATAGCCCGTACCCTCTTTTCTGGCCCGGACTATTTCTGGCATGTTAACCAGGCTCGGATGGCCGTCAAATTCCTGTCGGGAAAGATGCGAATGAGCAATTATCCTGCCATCCTGATTGAGAATGGATATTTCTGCTTCATCCAGAAAATCGAAACTCTTGAGCAGAGTATCAGCCTCACCAGACATCAGGTCCTCAAACTGCCTGGAAATGATCCAGTCAATAATGCGAAGCCTTTCACGCACACTCTCCAGGTGCTGCCTGTCCACCTCGTCTTCTACGGACTGGATGAAGTAATTGGAAGGAACAGCCAGGGAAAAGATCAGCACCAGCCAGAAGGATACGATGAGTTTGACTTTAAGGGAGTATTCGTTTTGCATCCTGTTGGGTGTAAAGACTCTATTCTTTGTTCTGCTTCAGGTTTTCTGTGCTGAATTTGTAACCCAGGCCGCGCACTGTCTGAATAAGGTCAGCATAACGCTCCAGCTTGGACCTGAGCCTGCGTATATGGGTATCCACAGTGCGGGCGTAGCCTTCGAACTCATAGCCCCAGACATTGTTCAGCAGTTTTTCACGGTCCAGCACTCTGCCCTCATTGCGGAGGAATTCGCTTAAGAGTCTGATCTCTGTAGCGGTAAGAGATAATGCTCTGTTGTCTATTCTGAATTCCATGGCCTCAAAGTCAAATTCGATACCGTTTCTTTTCCAGACTTTGTCTGCGCTTAAATGTGACCTGTCTTCGCGGCGCAGTACTGCCTTGATACGCAGCAAAAGCTCTCTAACGCTGAAGGGTTTGACCACATAATCGTCAGCACCCAGTTCAAAACCCACCACCCGGTCCACTTCTTCACTCCTGGCTGTAAGCATGATAATGATTATGCCTTTGAGCTTGTCATCGCTTTTAAGCCTGCGGCAGACTTCCAGACCGTCCATATGGGGCAGCATCAGATCAAGAAGAATAAGATCCGGCAGGTCCTGCCTGGCGATCTTCAGCCCGTCATAGCCGCTGCCGGCCATAAGAACTTTGTATCCAGCAGCCTCCAGATTGAGGTGCAGAAGGTTCTGAATGTCTTTATCGTCCTCTATAACGAGGATCTTCTTGTTTTTCATACCTGTTCCCGCAGGCGTAAGATTCCTGCTTACTGATCATATTAATTGTCATAAATTCTTTAACAAAAGTTTCAGGAATCAATGAGCGCGCAGGTCCTTACCAGCTGAAATAGCTTACAAATTTAGTGCTGAGTTTGTAGAACCCATGCGTCCTGGATCACATAACCAATGCCCTTCAGGATTTCGGCCTGGAGGCTGGTCGGTTCCTCAAGACCCAGTTCCGGTTTCTGGGCTCCTTGGGCCCAGGTGAGCACACAATTAAGAGCATGCATCTCTTCCATGATGACCCTGGAGGTGTACTTGTCACCCAGCTTGAGCTCCAGAAGCCTCAAGGCGGTCATGGCGATCATGCATGTTAACAGATGACAGCGTAT
>PUMA01000158.1 GCA_003551155.1 Desulfonatronospira sp. | reverse complement strand
TCCACCATGCGCACCACCTTGTGCACAATTTCAGGGTCGTATCCCTGGGAACATATATGCTCTGCAGATTGACGGAGTTCTACATACATATGCAGTATCCCGTCCAGTACCCTGTATTCCGGCAGCACATCCTGATCCAGCTGCCCGGGCCGCAGTTCAGCCGACGGGGGCTTGGTTATGATCTTCTCGGGAATGATCATGCCTTTCTTTCTGTTCAGCCATTTTCCCAGTGAGTAAACCATGGTTTTGGGCACATCCGCCAGGACGGCCAGGCTTCCGGCCATGTCACCGTAGATTGTGCAGTATCCCACCGCCAGTTCTGACTTGTTGCCGGTGTTCAAGAGCATGGCCCCCCACTTGTTGGACATGGCCATGAGCAGGTTGGCCCGGATTCTGGCCTGGATGTTTTCCTCGGTCACATCCGGATCATGCCCTGCAAAAACAGGGGCCAGGGCTGTGTCATAGGCCAGCGCCAGGTCCCGGATGGAAAGGGTGTATGTTTTGATCCCCAGGTTCTTTGCCAGTTCCAGGGAATGTGCCACGCTTTCCCTGCTTGAATACTGGGAAGGCATGAGTACCCCTGCCACCTGAGCCGCACCCAGGGCCTCGACAGCCACAGCCGCGGCCAGGGCTGAATCCATACCTCCTGACAGCCCGAGCAGGACCCGGCTGAATCCGTTTTTGTGTACAAAGTCCCTGGTCCCCAGGACCAGGGACTGCCACACTTCCTCCAGGGGATCCAGGGAATGGTCCTGAATCCTGTTGTTCTCCCAGTCATCAACATCTACAATCAGAATATCCTCGGCAAATTCAGCTGCCCGGGCCCTTATCTCTCCTGCCGGGTCAAATGCTGCACTCCGGCCGGAAAAGATCAGATGGTCAAATCCTCCCACCTGGTTGCAAAACAGGATGCCGGTTGTGTACTTGCGGGACATGGACGCCATCATTGTCTCTATTAACCGGTGCTTGTCCATGGAGAAAGGGGACGCTGCCATATTTATGATCAGGTCAGCTCCCTTTTCCACCAGGGCCCGAACCGGGTCAGTCTTATATCTTGGATGGGTCCAGAAATCAGAGTCGTTCCAGGCATCCTCGCAGATGGTAACCCCGATGGACCTGCCCTTATGCCTGAACAAGCCTGGCTCAGGAAACGGCGAAAAATAGCGCACCTCGTCAAATACGTCGTAATCCGGCAGAAGGATCTTGCCGAACACCCTGGCCACCTCACCCTCATGCAGAAGACAGGCGGAATTGTAGATCCTGGAATGAACGTTTGAATCCAGACGCCATGGGGATCCCACCAGCACCGGCCCCAGCTCCGCGGTTCTTTCGGCTGTCCAGTGCACCCAGTACATGCTTTTTTCCTGGATATCCCTGCGCAGGATTAGATCCCGGGGAGGATACCCCAGGATTCCCAGCTCCGGGGTTACGCAGAGATCCGCCCCCAGGCTGAAGGCCTTTTGCGCAGCATCAGTAATCCTGCGGGCATTGTTCTGAAAGTCGCAAACCAGGGGATTCAGCTGCAAGAGCCCGATACGCATCATACGCCTCGAATTTGATTCCTCCAAGTCTACTGTGGAGTCATGATATTATAAGATACGAAATGTTCTTTTTCATTCCATGTTTTCGGCTCCCTCTGTGTTCTGACTGTTTCATATTAATCCGCAAGTTGCGTCCTGGAGCCCTGATTTTATCCTTTCTTATTTACCAGCGTTGACTTCCCCTGTCCACAACCGCTTTCCCTGAGACTGATAATTATTTTCAAGGATATTGATTGCTGTTGACCTGCAGGTTGTTTGCAAGTAGGAATTTTTTTTTGTGAACCGGGTTCAGAATCTGGTGGCCATGAGCATCAATGATTTTTTCAACCGGGAGAATATCTCTCCCCTGCTGCGACTGCCCAGGGAGCTTCGGGAGAAAGTATTTTCCGGTACACATATGGACCAGCGTGAAAAGTACGTCCTGGCCAACCTGTACCATCTGGATTCCCTGGACAAGCTGAATGAATACGCGGACATGCTGCCCGCCATGACTGACATGAGTCTGGAAAAATGCCTGGAAAGCGTCAAGATTCTAGAGCAGAAAGGCTTTGTAGCCAGGAAAGGCCGGAATCTGATCCTGAAGATTAAACCCCTAACCTACAAATAAACCATCCATGCCCAGAAGAAATGATATCCACAAGATAATGCTCATCGGCTCGGGACCCATCATCATCGGCCAGGCCTGCGAATTCGACTATTCCGGAACCCAGGCACTGAAGGCCCTTAAGGAAGAGGGCTTTCAGGTGGTCCTGGTCAATTCCAATCCAGCCACCATCATGACCGATCCTGAACTGGCCGATCAGACCTATATCGAACCAATATTACCGGAAACAGTAGCCCGGATCATAGCCAGGGAAAGACCGGACGCCCTTTTGCCGACACTTGGCGGCCAGACGGGCCTGAATACAGCCGTGGCCCTGGCTGAAAACGGCATCCTGGAGAAATACAAGGTGGAGCTCATCGGAGCTTCATTGCCCGTGATCCAGAAGGCTGAAAGCAGGGAACTCTTCCGCCGGGCCATGGAGAACATCGGACTCAAGGTCCCCAAAAGCGGTATTGCCCGATCCCTGGAGGAAGCCAGAAAATGGGCCGGGATAATTGCCTTTCCCATCATCATCCGTCCGGCCTATACTCTGGGAGGCACAGGCGGGGGCATTGCCTACAATCTTGAGGACCTGGAAGAAAAGGCCGCCTTCGGTCTTTCAGCCAGTATGACCAATGAGATAATGCTGGAAGAGTCCGTTCTGGGATGGAAGGAATTTGAACTGGAAGTGATGCGCGACAAGAACGACAATTGTGTGATCATCTGCTCCATAGAAAACATGGATCCCATGGGAGTGCATACCGGAGACTCCATAACCGTAGCCCCTTCACAGACCCTCACAGACAGGGAGTACCAGCTCATGCGCAACGCCTCCCTGAACATCATGCGTGAAATCGGGGTGGAGACCGGAGGATCCAATGTACAATTCGCCATCAATCCGGAAAACGGCGACATGGTGGTAATAGAAATGAACCCCAGGGTCTCCAGGTCATCGGCCCTGGCCTCCAAGGCTACTGGATTTCCCATAGCCAAGATTGCAGCCAAGCTGGCTGTGGGCTACACTCTGGACGAAATCCCCAACGATATCACCAGGGAAACCATGGCTTCCTTTGAGCCTACCATTGACTACTGTGTAATCAAGATACCCAGGTTCACCTTTGAAAAATTTCCCGGCAGCCAGGACATCCTGGGCACCTCCATGAAAAGTGTGGGTGAAACCATGGCCATCGGCCGCACCTTTAAAGAAGCCCTGCAAAAGGGCCTTCGTTCCCTGGAAACGGGCCACATAGGGTTTACCTCAGACCTGACTGCGGAAGAGCCGGACCTGGAAGACATCAGGTCCAGGCTGCGCTTTCCCCATTCCAGGCGCATCTTTGTCCTTCATGAAGCCCTGAGCGCGGGCATGGATTTACAAGAGCTTTATGAACTTACCAGTATTGATCCCTGGTTTTTAAGACAGCTTCAGGAACTGGTGGAAATGGAAAAAAAGCTCCGCAGGTTCAGCCTGGAGCAGAGTATCGCCACGGACAATCCGTTTCTTGCTCCTGCTCTTGCTGAAGCCAAGACCATGGGCTTCGGAGACAAGCACCTGGCCCGGGTGTGGAAGAAAGAGGAAGCGGATATCCGCGCCTTGCGCCGGGAACTGGACATCGCGCCTACATATTATCTGGTGGACACCTGCGCCGGGGAATTTGAAGCTTATACACCATATTTTTACTCCACATACGAGAAGGGCAGGGAGGTCTATCCCAAAAAACAACGCAAGATAATGATCCTGGGTGGAGGCCCCAACCGTATCGGTCAGGGCATTGAATTCGACTACTGCTGTGTCCATGCAGCCTATTCCCTCAAGGAGATGGGTATCGGATCCATCATGGTCAATTCCAATCCGGAGACGGTCAGTACGGATTATGATACCTCTGATTTTCTGTATTTCGAGCCCCTGACCTTTGAAGACGTCATGGACGTTATTGAATTTGAACAGCCCCAAGGAGTCATAGTCCAGTTCGGGGGCCAGACTCCCCTGAATCTGGCGGTGCCTCTACTTCGGGCAGGGGTGCCCATTATCGGTACGTCACCCGACAGCATAGACAGGGCCGAGGACCGGGAACGTTTTCAGGCACTGATCCGCAAGCTTAATCTGCTGCAGCCGGACAACGGCACGGCCAGGTCCATTGAAGAGGCCAGGCTGGTGTCCAGGGACATAGGCTACCCTGTGGTGGTCCGGCCCTCTTATGTCCTGGGCGGCCGGGCCATGGAAATTGTCTATGACGAGGAACAGCTGTGCAAATATTTCCATCAGTTTGTCCTGGTAACCCCTGAACATCCAATCCTTCTGGACAAATTCCTTGAATCGGCCATTGAGGTGGACGTGGACGCCCTGAGCGACGGCCATGATACCTCCCTGGCCGGCATAATGGAACATATTGAAGAAGCCGGGGTGCATTCCGGAGATTCAGCCTGCGTTATCCCTCCACACACCATCGAAGCTTCGCTTATAAGGGAAATAGAGGACCAGACCCAAAGCCTGGCCCGGGAACTGAAGGTTATCGGACTCTTGAATATTCAGTTCGCCATCAGGGATGGCCGGGTGTACGTACTTGAAGTCAATCCCAGGGCATCTCGTACCGTGCCCTTTGTAAGCAAGGCCACAGGAATCCCCCTGGCCAAGCTGGCTACCCGAATCATGCTGGGGGAAAGGCTCAGGGATCTGGATCCCTGGTCACGGCGAAAACAGGGTTATTATGCGGTCAAGGAAGCTGTTCTTCCCTTCGGCCGTTACCCCGGGGTGGACGTGCTTCTGGGACCGGAAATGCGTTCCACAGGTGAAGTCATGGGTATTGATACAGCTCTGGGCATGGCCTTTATGAAGAGCCAGATGGGTGCAGGGCAGACTCTGCCTGATAAGGGCTGCGTATGCATTTCCGTCAATGACCTGGATAAGGAGGAATGTCTTGCTCCGGCCAGGATATTCCAGGAGATGGGTTTCAAGATCATGGCCACCCGGGGCACGGCCAGATTCCTGGAGAACTACGGCATCAGGGCCCAGGTGGTAAACAAGGTGTATGAAGGCCGGCCCAACATTATCGATCATATTAAAAACAAGGAGATAGATCTGCTCATCAACACCTCCTCAGGCAAAAAAACCAAGCACGATTCGTCTTCACTCAGGCAGGCCGCGGTCTTGTACCGCCTTCCCTACACAACTACAATGGCCGCTGCCAGGGCCATGGCTTCTGCAGTCCGCGAACTCGCCGGACAGGGGCTGCAGGTAAAAAGCCTCCAGGAATATTTTCAATCAGAATAGCAGGCTGACCATGAAGAAGGAATATTGCGGATTGTTCGGCATATACGGTCACCCTGAAGCTGCCCGCATGACCTATTTCGGACTTTACGCCCTCCAGCACAGAGGACAGGAGAGTGCAGGAATTGTTACCTGGGATGGACAGAAAATCCGTGAACAAAAAGGTATGGGCCTGGTGGCGGAAATGTTCAGCGAAAAACACCTGGGGCATCAGTTAAAAGGAGATATAGCTACAGGACATTTGCGATATTCCACCACAGGGGCCTCGCTTCTGCGCAATGCCCAGCCCTTTCTGGTCCGGTTCAAGGACATATCCATAGCCATCTCCCACAACGGCAACCTGGTCAACACCAATGAAATCCGCAGAGAACTGGAGGAACAGGGCTCCATCTTTCAGACCACCATGGACAGTGAGATCATTGTCCATCTCATCTCCAAGAACATGAACGGCAACACTCTGGAAAAGGCGCTGCAGGTCGCTCTGAGCCGGGTCAAGGGTGCCTACACCCTGCTGATCATGGCTAATGACAAAATCATAGCCCTTCGCGATCCCAACGGGTTCAGGCCTTTGTCCATCGGCCGGGTGGGAGAAGCCTATGTTTTTGCCTCGGAAACCTGTGCCTTTGATCTGCTGGAGGCCGAATACCTGCGCTGTGTTGAGCCCGGAGAAATGGTGATCGCTGACCGGGAAGGCCTGAGAAGCATTCAGTTTGCCCGGTCCCAGAGAACCTCCCCCTGCGTTTTCGAGCTTATCTACTTTGCCCGTCCGGATTCTATCATATTTGACGAGGAGGTTTACCACGCCCGCAAAAAAATGGGCCGGACCCTGGCCATGGAAGCGCCTGTGAATGCTGACTATGTAATGCCTTTTCCTGATTCGGGCGTGTACGCTGCTGTTGGGTACGCCCAGAAGTCAGGACTGCCTTTTGAAATGGCCATGATCAGAAACCACTACGTGGGCCGGACTTTTATCCAGCCTACTCAGGATATGCGCGACTTCGGGGTAAGGGTCAAGCTAAATCCCGTCAAGAGCATGATCACCGGCAAAAAAATCGTTATCGTGGAAGACTCCATTGTCCGGGGCACCACCATCCGGACCCGGGTGAAAAAGCTGCGCGAACTTGGGGCCAGGGAGATACACATGAGGGTGAGCTGTCCTCCCATCATGCATCCGTGCTATTACGGCATTGATTTCTCTTCCAAAGGAGAACTCATTGCAGCCAATCACAATGTCCAGGACATTGCCAGGTTTATCGGCCTGGATTCCCTGCACTATCTGAGCATTGAGGGCCTTCTGTCCTCCCTTGACAACTATAAGCAGTTCTGCCTGGCCTGCTTCAACGGAGAATACCCGGTCCCACCACCCAGGACCTGCGACAAACTCTGCATGGAATGGTAAATACTGTGAGGCATGAAAACAATAGATGGCTGGCAAAAGCCAGGGAGGTTCTGGATATAGAACTGGAGGCCATCCGTGCGGTCAGGGACGATCTGGACGAGTCCTTTTCCCTGGCCATGCAGGAACTGGCCGCCTGCAAGGGACGCATTGTGCTCACCGGAGTGGGCAAGTCCGGCCTTATTGCCCGCAAGATGGCCGCCACCTTCAGCAGCACAGGCTCTCCAGCCTTTTTCCTGCACCCTGTGGAAGGGGCCCACGGGGATATGGGGATGCTGAGATACGAGGACCTTGTGGTATGCATCTCCAACAGCGGAGAAACCCAGGAGCTCAATGCCATTCTTCCCAGCATCAGGACTCTGGGGATAAAGATCATAGCCCTAACCTCTGATCCTGATTCCACCATGGGCAGGCTCTCTGACGTGGTGATCAGAATCAGGGTTCCCAGAGAGGCCTGTTCCCTGGGGCTTGCCCCAACCAGCAGCACCACAGCTGCCCTGGCAGTGGGTGATGCCATGGCTGTCGGGCTAATGCAGAGCAAGAGTTTCGGCAAGAAAGACTTTCAAAGATATCATCCCGGCGGATTTCTGGGGCAGAGGCTCAAACAGAGCATCAGCCAGCTCATGCACACCTCTGGCCTGCCTTTGGCCCTGGAAAGCCAGAGCCTGGAAGAGGCCCTGGGGATTCTGAACCGGTGCGGATTCGGAATTGTCTTTATTACCGGCCAGGACAACAAACTGTCCGGAGTAATCACTGACGGGGATGTTCGCCGCATGGTCTGCAGCAGGAACTGGGATCCTCAGGATCCTGCAAACAGGCATATGATTTCAGATCCGGTGCATGCCGGACCTGATGACACAGCGGCTGCGGTCCTGGATGTCATGGAAGAAAAGGCCATTACTGTTATGCCCATTGTTGACCGGGAAAAACAGATTTTGGGGCTGGTACACCTCCATGACCTTCTGGGCAAGGGAAAACTCAAGTTTTCCTGTAGAAAAACCTGATAATGATTTTTGCTCTAATTCTAAAGAGATCCTTTGCTTATCAGGGCTCATCCGGTTAAAGCCGACATTTTGAAAATTAGCCGCGCTCTTCTAAGGTGCGCCTGCAGAAATGACTTTTTGCAGAGGAGTCTTGTCACCCGGTTATAAATATATTATTAAGTAGTTATTGTGTAGAACACGGCCTTGAACACAGGTGCATGTGCCTGAATTGGAACCCGCTGCAGCCTGAAACAGCGCTTTTATTCATCAAAAGTCCAAGAATCGCCCAAAATCTGATTAGATGTGTCACAAATGAAATACATAAAACTACTTGCCTTTATTCTGGTTTTTTTCGTGCTGGCTGCTGTTGCGGCCGGATTCGGAACTTACAAGTGGGCTGCCAGGGCCCTGCCCGATTACAAGACCATATCTGACTATGACCCTCCGCTGGTGACCAAGGTGCTGACCCGGGACGGAGGTATCCTGGGGCATTTCTACCATGAAAAGCGATTCCTGGTTTCTCTCAACGAGATCTCACCATGGGCCGTCAAGGCCTTTCTGGCTTCGGAAGACGCCAGGTTTTATGAACACGAGGGCGTGTCTCTGCTGGGAGTAGTCAGGGCGGCTCTACATAACCTGAAAGCCAGGGAAATAGTCCAGGGCGGCAGTACCATAACCCAGCAGGTCATAAAATCCCTGCTCCTGTCCCCGGAACGCAGTTACACCCGCAAACTGAAAGAAGCCATTCTGGCCTACCGCCTGGAAAAACACCTGAGCAAGGATGAAATACTCACCATATACCTGAATCAGATCTTCATGGGCTCAGGGGTTTACGGCATAGAAGCGGCATCCAGGGAATATTTCGGCAAGCATGCCCGGGATCTGGATCTGGCCGAAGCCGCGCTTCTGGCGGCCCTGCCCAAGGCCCCCTCCCGGCTCAACCCCTACCGCAATCCCGAGGGTGCCAGACACAGACAGCTGTACGTTCTGTCCAGGCTCAGAGACCTGGACTGGATCAGCCAACAGGAATATGAGGAAGCAGTTGAAGAACCACTGCATCTGGAACCCATGCCTGATCCTTCCTGGAAAGAGGGCCCTTACTATCTGGAGGAGGTAAGGCGGCAGCTCATCAGAATGTTCGGGGAGGAAAAGGTTTACCGGGGCGGCCTGATTGTGCACACACCTGCCGATATGAAGCATATCAATGCTGCTGAAAAGGCTCTGCGCAAGGGGCTGGAGGCGTCCACCAAGAGAAGAGGCTGGCGCGGACCTCTGGACAGTATCGACCAGGAAATGCAGCAGAATTTGTCTATGGAGCAGATCCTGGACCCGGAAGAATTTAACAAAGGACAGTGGCACAGGGTACTGGTAACCCAGGTAGACAGCAGCGGGGCCATGGTCAGCTTTGGAGACTTTCAGGGACGCATCCATGTCTCCACCATGGAATGGGCAAGAACACCGAACCCGGCCAGAGCCCCCGAGGAGGTCCCTCCCGTCAGGGACGCTTCCAGGGTCTTAAGCCCAGGTGATGTTGTCTGGGCCTCCCTGCTGGAAGTAGAACCGGACGAATCCGGGCTCTGGCAACTGGCCCTGGAGCAGGAGCCGGAGGTGGAGGGCGCCATATTTTCCATGGACCCCCGCACCGGAGAGATCCTGGCCATGGCCGGCGGCTATGATTTTTATAAAAGCCAGTTCAACCGGGCCACTCAGGCCAGAAGGCAGCCGGGCTCGGCCTTCAAGCCCATTGTCTACTCAGCGGCCCTGGATAACGGCTATACTCCGGCCTCAATTGTGCTGGACGCTCCGTTCGTCTATGATGACCACCATACTCTGACCAGCTGGAGACCCCGGAATTTTGAGGGCGTTTTTCACGGTCCCACGATACTGCGCGATGCCCTGGTAAAATCGAGAAATCTGGTCACCATCAGGGTGGCTCAGAACGTCGGCATAGGCAATCTCATTTCCAGGTCCAGGGACATGGGAATTACCGAAGAGTTTCCCAGGGATCTCTCCATCAGCCTGGGCTCGGTGCCCATCTCCCTGCAGAACATGTGTCAGGCTTTTACCTCCTTTGCCCGGGACGGATCATATGTGCAGCCCAGGGTCATAAACAAGGTTACTGACTCCTGGGGCCAGATACTCTACGAGAACCAGGACGAGCCGATTCAGGCCATCAGTCCTGAAAATGCCTACATAATCACCAACCTGCTTCAGGAGGTGGTCAGAGACGGAACCGGATGGCGGGCCAGAAGCCTGGGCAGGCCGGTGGCCGGAAAAACCGGGACAACCAATGATCAGCGGGATGCCTGGTTCATCGGCTATTCCCCCTATCTGCTCACCGGGGTATACGTGGGGGTTGACCAGCCCACTCCCATGGGCAGATTCGAGACCGGCTCCAGGGCAGCCTTGCCCATCTGGGTCGATTACCGCAAGGAAGTGGAAAACGATTATCCTGTCCAGGATTTTACCAGGCCACCAGGCATAGTGACTGCCAGGATAGACGCCAGATCCGGTCTGCTGGCTCCATCGGGAATGGAGGAAACATATTTTCTGCCCTTCAAGGCTGGAACTGAACCTACCAGCAAAAGCGCCAGGCTGGACGGCGACAGGGAACGTACAGGGCGCAGCAGCAGCAGTTCCACTGAAGAAGACCTTTTAAAACAGATTTTTTAAAGTGAACCCCAGAGAAGCCGGGTTTTTTTCATTTCTCCTGGCGCTCATCAGGGAGTCCATCAAGGTTTATGCGGGCCTTCTGAAAATAATGGTGCCCGTTATCATCCTGGTCAAAATAATCACCGAGCTTGGACTCCTGCCTTATCTGGCCGCTCTACTGGAACCGGTCATGCAACTCATGGGCCTGCCCGGAAGCATGGGGCTGGTCTGGGCCGCAGCCATCCTGAACAATATCTACACGGGCATGATTGTCTTTGTCTCTCTTCCCGAGAGCTTTGAACTCACCGTGGCCCAGGTAACCATACTGTGCACGGCAATGCTCATGTCCCACGCCCTGCCCATTGAACTGCGCATCGCGCAGAAATGCGGCACAAGGCTTATCTTTCAGGGTCTTTTCCGGGTATTGCGCGCCATAATTCTTGGAATTATCCTGAGTTACTTCTATGAATGGGGTGGCTGGCTTCAGGGACAGAACACCGTTCTCTGGCGGCCAGATCCCCAGCCGGAGAACCTTGGCGGCTGGGTTGTGGCCCAGGCCCGCAACCTGGGAATAATTTATCTCATCATCCTGGGCCTGATTTCCATAATCAAATTTCTGGATTTTATCCAGGTGACCAGATTTCTGATCTGGCTGCTTAGCCCACTGTTCAGAATTATGGGCATAGGGAAACAGGCAACATCCATCACTATAGTCGGTCTGACCATGGGTCTGGCTTACGGAGGAGCACTGATCATCCGCGAAGTAAGGACCAGCCGGATCCCCAAAAGGGACGTCTTTTTCTCCTTGACCCTTATGGGTGTCGCCCACAGCCTGATAGAAGACACCCTGCTCATGGTTTTGCTGGGAGCGGATCTTACCGGAATACTCTTGGCCAGGCTCGTATTCTCAATTTTCCTGGTGTTTTTGCTGTTCAAGCTATGGACATACCTGCCTCAAAAATATATTCACCGGTTTCTTCATCCCACAGATCCAAAATCTTAAAAATCTGTATGCCTGTAATTAAAGATGTGACTGCAAAAAGTCATTTTTGCAGTCACAGACGTCAGAGATCAGACGTCAGAGGTCAGTAAAAACAAAGAGTTATGTAGATCATTGATTTCTGAATTATTCATTTCTCGACTTT
>PUMA01000177.1 GCA_003551155.1 Desulfonatronospira sp. | reverse complement strand
TTATCCAGAATGCCGGCTCCGGGCATTAATGTTGCTGCAGTCCATGTTCTGGCTCACAAAACATGGTTAACCCTTTATTTTAACCCAGCTTTCCTGGTTTGTCCATTCCGGTATGAAGCCCTGGTGAGACTGAGCCTGATGTACAAGGAGAAATCAGAACAGTGCCCGCTCGCGCATGGGCCTGAATAGAACTCATTCAAAGGCCTGCTGAAGCCTGTACCTCAGATGTGTAAACCTGTGTCCTGCACCGGTATTGTTCAGGCCCATGCCCAGTGCCTTGGGAGACCCGATAATCACAGCCAGCTGCCTGGCCCGGGTAAGCCCGGTATAGATCAGATTTCTCTGCAGCAGGAGATAGTGCTGGGTGACCACGGGCATGATAATGGCCGGGTATTCACTTCCCTGGGACTTGTGAACACTCACGGCATAGGCAAGGGTCAGCTCATCCAGGTCATCCAGGTCATAGACCACCTTTCTGCCGTCAAAATCCACCGTTATTTCAGAGTCTTCCAGATCCACCTTATCAACCCAGCCCAGATCCCCATTGAACACGTCCTTTTCATAGTTGTTGCGCAGCTGCAGCACCCGGTCTCTGACCCTGAATCTGCGATAACCCCGTACCACAGCGTCCGGGCCGGGATTGAGCCGGTCCTGGAGCAGCCGGTTGAGCTCCATTGTGCCCACATCCCCCTTATGCATGGGGGTGAGCACCTGGATGTCCCTGAGGGAATCCAGCCCGTAAACTGCAGGTATGCGCTCACAGACCATATAGGTGATCAGTTCCTGAATCCTGGGCAAATCGTCCTGTTGAACCCAGAAAAAATCCGCCCGGGGCGGGCTTTTGTCTGAATTTACCGGGAACTTGCCTGTATTGATGCGGTGAGCATTGACCACTATGGACGACTCCCTGGCCTGCCTGAAAATATTGGTCAGAACCGCCCTGGGAATTGTCTCGCTGGCCAGGATATCCTTGAGCACGTTACCAGGACCCACAGCCGGCAACTGATTTACGTCCCCCACCAGGATCAGCCTGCAGGTCACTGGCAGGGCACGCAGAAGCTGGACCATGAGCACTGCATCGAGCATGGAGACTTCGTCAACGATGACGATATCCGCCTTGAGCTTGCTCTGCTCGTTGTGCTCAAAGCCCTCCGAAGGGCTGAATCCAAGCAGACGGTGGATAGTGGTTGCCTGGGCCCCTGTGGCCTGGGAAAGGCGTTTGGCCGCCCGGCCCGTGGGCGCGGCCAGCTTGATCCTGAGCTTCAGAGCGGAAAAGGTCTTGACCATCATCCTGGTTATGGTTGTCTTGCCCGTGCCCGGTCCGCCGGTTATGACAAAGGCCTTGTTCATACAGCCATCCAGGACGGCCTGCTTCTGCTCTGAGGTAAGCCTGATCCTTTCCTGCTGTTCAAGCCTTTCAAGCCTTGAGCGGACTTTTTCCAGAGAGAGGGCAGCGGGGTGGGTGCTCAGGCTGCAAAGCCTCTGGGCCAGCTCCTGTTCCACTTTGTAGTAGAAACCCAGATACACGGCCCCCTCGATGTTCTGTTCCGGAAGGTCCTGAACAGTTATTTTTTTTCTTTCCTCGAGCATGTTAAGAGCAGACTGCAGTTTTTCCAGAACCGTACCACCCAGAAGCTCCATCACCCTGGGAAGCAGCTCGGAAGCCGGGTAAAACAGATGGCCCTTTTCCGCCAGCTGGAAGAGCTGATACACAATGCCGGCCTGCAGTCTTTCCTGGCTGTCAGCAGGCAGACCCAGCTTCAGGGCCATTTTGTCCGCGGTCTTAAAACCGATGCCCCGGATCTCGTAGACCAGATCATAGGGGTTATCCGTAAGTTTCTGGACTGCCTCACTGCCGTATTTTTTATAGATTCTGGCGGCAAAAGTGGTGGGGATCTGGTAGGTCTGCAAAAAGAGCATCAGGTTTCTGATTTCCCGCTGCTCTGCCCAGGAGGCCTTGATCTTTTCCAGCTTTTTTGTTCCGATTCCTTCCACCTGCAGGAGCTTGTCCGGATCGCTGTCCAGGATCTCCAGCACCTCCTGGCCGAACATGAGTACCATTTTCCCGGCCATTACCGGCCCCACTCCCTTGATCATTCCCGAGCTCAAATATCTTTTTATGCCGTTGATACTGGCCGGGAATATCTGCTCAAACTCCTGGACCATGAACTGTCGGCCATATTTGGGATGATCCTTCCACTCCCCGTGAAGGGACAGTGTTTCTCCGGGCACCAGGTTGCCCATATAGCCGCAGACCGTGATCTGCCCCGGCTCTCTGGATGATTTGGCCCTGGCAATGACATACCCGTTGCGGACATTACTGTAGACAAGGCTGATTACTTCGGCCTTAATGACATTCATGGCTCGCAAAATTCCATATCCATGGCTTATAAAAAATATTCAGATTAATACAGAGTACTCCTGAAGACTTACAAACGGCCCCATGCACCCGGAGTAAAAATTCATTCCTTGGAATTGTTGCAGACCCGGTAAAAAATCTGGAATGCACATGGTTT
>PUMA01000046.1 GCA_003551155.1 Desulfonatronospira sp. | reverse complement strand
TATGTCTGCTGGCCGTAGTCCAGCTCCACCTCTCCGGAAACAACAACTATAAATTCCTCCCCTTCATGAGAAGAAAGCTTTTTATCCCGGGCCGACTCGGGCATGATCCGGATATAAAAAGGCTCCATGCTTCTGTCGCTCTTTCCCTTGCCCAGGGAATAGAATCGAAGGGCAGCGGGTTTTTCCTTGCCCTTGAGCATGGTGAATTCTTCTGTTCGCTCTTCAAGACGGACGATTAAAGGATCCTGACTGATGGTATCGTCCAGAAAAGTGCCCAGCCTTGTTCCTAAGCCACGGGCAATCTTGAGCAGAGGACCCAGCGATGGATAGACATTCTCCTCTTCCACGGAACGAATAAAATCCTTATCCAGACCGCTGCGCCTGGCCAGTTCTTCCAGGCCTATTTCCTCCATTTCCCTGATCTTTTTGATCTTATGACCAATACTGTCTTTGTCCATCCTGCCTCCTTATCGCAATGCTTACAGCCTGTTCAACTATTATAATTTTAAACACAAAAAGACGCCGGTCTATATTTCACGGCCTGTTTAAATCGCAGCTGTCCAGGGAAAGCAGTTTTTCCAAGGCATAGAAAAGGAAATAAAGAACCAAGTCATGTCTTGAAAGCTGTGCGCAGCAGTTGAACATCCCTGGTCAATGCATGGCCTCCGGACCCGAGCTTCTCCGGCCCGAGAACCGAGATATACAGCTCTGCATCACTGGGAAAGGTCGGGAAGTAAAGTCTGGGATCCTTCTCTTGCCAGACCGCCCCCCATTCTTCCAGTTCCTGGCAGACAAAATCATCATGGACCAGCAAAGAACCGTCCCCGGAGGCAAAAAGACCAAAGGCCCACAATAGTTTGGGCCAGCTGGTGACATCCAGTCTGGAAGCTACAGCCTCCCTGTCCACGGTCCAGAATTTCTCTCCCTCCTCCTCATCAACTCCCAGGGCTTTATTCAGTCTGGACCAGGAAAGGCTGATGTCTTCATTGATGCGCTGCAGCTCCAGGATTCTTTCCTCCAGAGCGTAGTCCAAAAGCAATAGCTTCTGGGCCTGCAGGTATTCCGTGTCCTGGTGTTCTTCTTCACCGCGGCCGTAAGTGGACAACTCAAACTGTATTGATTGGGCAGTCCCGGAATAAAAATCTTCCATTTTCTGGACTCCCAGAACGGCCATGTCCGAGGGTTTTTTGAACTGTTCTCCGAACTGCATGCACTGTTCCAGAAATGTTCTGGACTGCCGGGGATCAAGAATCAGCCGCTCCGGCTGAAAATATGAAGGGTCTTGGATGTTCAGGCCCGGGTCCAAAAATATGCCCAGGCTCAGGATTTCAGGGGCAACAAACTCCTTATGCATGAAGGGAAAGTGAATGATCCGGTTTGATCCAGGCATCTATTCTCCTTGGATATGATATTGGGGGCTGAAGTCAGCCAGCGGCTGCCTGAGTCCTGTTATAGGCAAAACCTTCTTAACTCTCAATATCTTTTTCCTTCCCGGGTCTGAATACGCTGCAGACCCCCTGGCATGTGGACATCTCCAGAATGCATGCATTGCCGTACAGATAGAGACAGCGGTCATCGCCAGGCTTGCGGGGAATGTAAGAAGCACATAGATCACCCCACGAATCCAGGTTTTTGAACCTCTTTTCCCAGATGCTCTCAACCTGGCTTATGCTCAGATCAAATACGTCCGCCTGATGGATAAGCCCGTCATAGTCCTTTTCCAGGCCGGCCAGTACCCTGCATTTCCACATAAGCTGAAAGCCGGGATTGAGGAATTCCTCGTAGATGCAGCGCCCAAAAAAATAATAACGGCAATTGCAGCCTGGAAAGAGTTTAAGTTTACCCATAAGAAACACCCGGTCCAAGACCCGGAGTCTATTGAATCATTTGATCCAGGACGAGCTGTTCAGCGGCGCAACCAAAAAAGACCTGAACCGCGGGTTAAGGCAGGCATCAACAGCTGGGACATCCCGGGAGAATCCCAGGGCGTTTTTCTCCCGGTTCCCTGTCCTTATCCATGATCCAGAGTTCCATCCCTCCATCCAGTACATATAGATCTTTGGCTCCCATGCTTTTCAGCAGCCTGGCAGCATGATAAGCCCTGCCGGAACAGCGGGAATAGATCACCAGTGGAACAAACCTGGGTATTTGCATGACTCTTTTTTTAAGCTGAGGCAGGGGGATGTTTTCCGCTCCAGGCAGCCTGGAGCGGTTGAACTCTTCAGTAGTACGAACATCCAGGAGAAAGAATTCAGCACCCTGCCTGGCCGATTCCATCAACTCTTCAGGGCTGATGCCCTTGATGTTTGAATTCAGCTTGTTCATCAACATGGAGGCGCAACGTTTGAGAGGATGACTTCCAAATGAAAATGCGGTCAGATCCTGGTTTAAAACCTCTTCCAGGCCAGCCTCTCCGGAAAGCAGAATCCCGCCCGCATCCAGCCATGATGAAGCCTGCCTGCCCACTGCCTGAAGACCCAGGATTTTCCTGCTGTCCTTGTCTGCTACCACTTTGAGCACAAATTTTTCAGAGGACCAGGGGTCTTCTCCGTCAGTAACAATGACCCATTCCGGATCAAATCCTTTGACTCTGGCTTCTTCTACGCCCAGACCGCTCTTTCCAGCACAAGTCCTGCCCATGCTCCAGGACCAGACCTTTTTGGCCGGGCACTGACCCTCATGACCTCCCAAGGCCCGGCGCACAGCATGCTCGGCAATCTGCCTGCTGTAATCCAGACTTGACCCCAGTGACCAGGACTCCTGATCTAAAAAAGGAACCACCAGGGTAATATTTTTATTGACCATTACCGGTGCCTGGCCGGCAGAATCAAAGAAACCCTTCAGCCCTAAAGCCGAAAGCCTGTCCTGGTCCAATACAGGACGGGAACATAATAAAACCGGCCGTCCCTGGATTGCGGCTTCATACTCCGGTTTCTGTAAAGATTCCCCCTGAACAATGCTCACCCCATGGGACTCTAGATACCGGTCAAGAAAGAACTGAACCTGATCTGCAAAGACACTGGATGACCTGACCCAGGTGAATTCCATGCCACCGCAGAACAGAGCCTGGACAAGGGACAGGTCGTTGCCCGCCACAACCGGCGAGTGCAGATCATCCCAGTTTTGAACCAGATTCTCCACACATGAACTCTCGGGCCAGATCATTGCATTTTCAAACCCTTGGTGAGCACTTTTAAAAACCGGCTCAGGAAAAATAAAAGCCTGATCAAAAAAATAAGTCATATTTCCTGTATTGGACAGAAATGAAACCTCCCCGGCCCCGGGGTCCAGAAGTATTTTTCTGGCCCGGACAGGAGCTGTGCCAACCTCAGCCATTCTTTTTTCAAAATCCACCTTGATCTTGGCTCTGGCCCTGGGCCAGCTTTTTGGGGATAATCCCAGACTCAGGAGCAGGTCCACCAGCCCTGAGGGATATTTCAGCTCACTGTATTCGGTTAACCACAACAGGTCGGCTCCGGGCTTCAGTTCTCTGATCAGCCGGACCGCCTTGAAAACAGGATACCCAAAACCCAGTACAATCACTCTTTCCATGCCGGTTCTCCCAATAACTAGACATTAATGTTCAACCCGAATCAGTATGAATAGACCGGGTCAGTTGAGACTTGTATCTGCCCGGGTGTAAAAGTTCAAGCATGTTTTACCCTCCAGATACAGTTGTGCCTTGACCGCCCTGATCCAGAGGTGTATAGCACAGAGCAAGTAAAAACCTGGAGGCAGTACAATGTTTGGAATCGGCATGACAGAACTGATCATAATATTGGTCATTGTCCTGGTCATCTTCGGGGCTAACAAGCTTCCGGAGATCGGTGCAGGCATGGGCAAGGCCATCAAGAATTTCAAGAAAGCCACTACTGAGCCGGAGGAAATAGACGTTACCCCTTCTCAGGACAAGAACAAGGAAGAGAAAGAAAAAAAGGAAGAAGATCAGAAGCAGGACCAGAAATAAAAGAAAAAATTTTGCCGCCGGCAGTCACTCTGCCAGGATATAAGTCACCTCTGCCCCTGGACTATGGAAGTTTTTTAACTTTTGAGGCGCGCAACAGCTCAATGCCCAGCAGAAGATAACGGCCGCCTGAAAACAGGGCCAGCCCGCCTGCAAGATAGATCAGAACCAGTGACGAGGCTTCCAGTAAAGGAACTGCAAACAACTGGGCGCTCATAACAGTCAGCACCAGCAGAATCTGAGCCAGGGTGTTCAGCTTGCTGTCCCAGGTAGCTTTAAGCCTGACCCTGACATCAATTCCGGAAACATGTAAAATCAGGAATCCGCATATTATAAATATTTCCCTGGCGATCACCAGCAACAGAAGCCACAGGGGGATCCAGGCCTGAAGACCCAGACAGATAAAAGCGCTTAAAAGAAGGAGCTTGTCCGCCAAAGGATCAATCAAGGCCCCCAGCTTTGAACGCTGTCCCATGGTCCTGGCCAGAAAACCATCCAGTCCATCAGTCAGCCCCGCTGCTATAAAAAATAGAAGGGAAAGAGGGTAGGCCTCCAGCATAAAGGCGCCCACAAAGGCGGGCACCATGAGGATCCTGATTACGGTCAGCAAATTGGGCAGGGTCCAGTTGGACCCGTAATGGACAACATTCTTGCCCCCCTGCAAATTCTCCCTAATCCTTTTGGTGGTTATCATCCAGGGTATAATATATCCTTTTGGCGGCCAGATGACTCTCAAGACGGAGTTCAAGTGACTGTTGATTGAAAGTGGTCAGGCCCCAGACGACTCTGACCGACGGAACATCGTTGTAGACATAAAGAATATTGCCGGACTCCACTTCTTTATCCCAGGACAAAAGAGTGTTGTTGAAGTGCATGACCGCATCAGTAGTCGCCCATCCGCTGGTTTTCAGAATAAGATCGCTGGTCAGCATGGACTTGATCTTACTTGTGGCAAAAAAATAGGACCAGAGATCAAACCAGACCCGGCTCAGATCCCCCCCGGAAACCCTGTGCGATATTCCTTCATACTCTATGGTTCCGCTCCACTCTGCAGGTGAAATCCGGCGCAGAACCAGGGAGGTGGGAGCCTGACTGTTCACTTTCGCCCCGGTAATAAGCTGCAGCCGCTGCAGGAGGTGAAAATCCTCCGGGTTTGCCCCCTGGGTGCTGAGATCGTATTCCCAATACTCTGTGATGGTATAGTAGGCTCCCAGTCTTTTCAGGATATTTCTCAGGGTGCTGCCGTCAACATTTACTTCCAAGGTCATGACCATGGAATCATCTGTTTCCTCGCGGGAAAAAATACGGTACCCCAGGATCAGATCATTCACCCGCCAATCCAGATGGCTTCCCAGGGCCTCCTGTCTTTTTTCATCAAGCTCCCCAGGCAGAATACCGGAAACTTCCTGGAGTACCGCCCGGCTGAATCCATGCCTTAAAGCCTTCTGCTCCATCTCCTGACTGGACTTGTCGTCCTCCAGCACAACCTCGACCTGGACCTGCTGCCAGGCAAAAGCCTGAGAGGACAGAGCCAGCAAAAAAAATACTAATGGAAATAAGATCCTGTACATAAGATAATTAATTTTGGTGTTGATAGTGGATAATCCTCGCTTCTGTAGGGCTTATGCCCCGGCATCTGACAAACCGGTTCCCCCGACGTTACGGGAATCCAGAAATTTTTTCAACGGGTTATAAGATAAAACTGCAGAAAATCCCCAAGCAGGTTCCGTTCAATAAATATAGTTGTATAACCCCTGGATTTTTCTAACAACTCCCCGCCACGCGTCTTGGCGTGCTCTGCTTCATCTGCCAGCTGCGCCTGCAGAATCACTTTTTAGTTTCCATCCGGAAATTCTTTATTTCCGGATGCTGAAACTACCGGTTTTCTTTCCGGAAACGAGGAGTTTTTTCTTTTGGCAAGGAAATCAAGCAATATAAGGAGGCGTATCTTAATACGTTGACGAATAATTGTGCAGATTGACGCAGCCAAAAGGAAAAAGAACCGTTTCCGGATGAAAACTTTTTAGGCACATCTTATAAACCCCCTGAGCAGTTCAGCTGCCAGCGGAGCCTGATGGGGTTTCAGCCAGTGAACTCCCGGCTCCTTCCTGAACCAGGTAAGCTGTCTTCTGGCGTAATCTCTGGTGCTCTTGAACCACTTCTGCAGGCATTCCTCCCACTCCAGCCTGCCCTCCAGATACTCGATGATTTCTCTGCATCCTATACAAGTAAGACCCGGCAAATTTTTGTCAAAGGAATGCATGGTCCACACCCTGCGCACCTCTTCCACTGCACCCATGGACACCATGAGTTCAATTCTGCCCCATATATTCTGGACCAGCTGCTCCCATTCCAGCTCCAGGCCAAGCTTGAGCAATTCAATTCCCTTTTCCGGAGCATGGTTTTCATGCCAGCTGCTCATGGTTCTGCCGGTAGCCTGATACACCTCCAGGGCCCTGGTGATTCTCTGCCTGTCCCTGATACTGATTCTGGACGCATAACAGGGATCAATCTCCTGGAGCCTTCGGTGCAGCTTTTCCGGGCCCAGTGTACCGCAGAGCGCCTGAACTTCCCTGCGCACATCCCCGGGAACTTCAGGGATCGGGGCCAGGCCACGAGCCAGGGCCCGCAAATAAAGACCGGTACCTCCGACAAGAACAGGCAGACCCCCTGTTTTTTTTACCTGGAATATGCATTCCCTGGCCAGTTCCACAAACCTGCCGGCGGTCATGCTTTCATAAGGCTCAAGGAAACCGTAGAGGTGGTGCGGGCATTTATGCAGGTCATTCTTTGCGGGCTGCGCAGTGATTATAGCCAGGTGTCTGTACACCTGCCTGGAATCAAAATTTACAACATGTACTGGAAAATTCTCCGAAAGCCTCAATGCCAGGTCATTCTTGCCGCTCCCGGTGGGTCCCAGGATACAGGCAATACCTGGCAATGAGCTGAGTTTGGATGATAAAGCCATGCATATGTCCCGGGCAAACTAAACCATTCGCCCGAATTTCTTATACAGCTCTTTCTGAACATTTTCGGGCACTACTCCATGAATATCCCCACCGAGCTTGGCTACATCCTTGATCAGGGTGGAGCTGATATAAAGCCACTTGTAATCGGTCATCAGAAAAACAGTCTGAATATTCCGATCCAGCCTGCGGTTCATTAGAGCCATTTGAAATTCGAGCTCAAAATCGGCCACTGCACGCATTCCCCTGAGGATGGCCCTTGCTTTCTTGCTGCGCACGTAATCAATCAAAAGCCCTTCAAATGGCTCTACCAGAACATTGTCCATATGTTCAAAGGTCTTTCTGGCCATGTCCACCCTTTCCTGCAGAGAGAAAAGGGGGATTTTGGGTGAATGCAGAGCCACAGCCAGAATTATCTCCTCAAATATATCCAGCCCCCTTTTGACCAGGCTGATATGCCCGTTGGTCAAAGGATCAAAGGTTCCGGGATAAACCGCAATCAGCTTTTTCTTATCCACAAAAGTATCCTTGTTTGACCGAAATTCCTGTCTTTTAAAAGACTGAGCTCATCATACCTGTCAGCATCCACAGACAGGCCGCCTTCAACCTCCACGCACAAAAACCCGCTCTTCCGAAGCCATTTTCTGTTTAAAACCAGGGGCAGGACTGCTTCAAGCATGTCCTGTCCGTAAGGGGGATCAACAAATACCAGTTCAAAAGGCCTGGCAGGCCTCTTCAAAAAAATGAAAACGTTCTGCTGGACGACATCTGCATGATCCATGCTGATGCCCAGGCTTTGAAGGTTTTCCCGCAGAATCCTGGCCGCACCTGGATCCTGCTCCACAAATACCACTCCAGCTGCTCCGCGGCTCAGAGCTTCCAGCCCCAGAGATCCGCTGCCAGCGAAAAGATCCAGAACATTTACCCCGGGCCAGGATACACCGAGAGAATTCAGCATGGAAAAAACAGCTTCTCTGACCTTGCCGGTGGCAGGACGATACCCAGGACCCCTGCCGGTTTTTATTGTTCTGCCGCGGTGTTTTCCGGCAATAATGCGCACTGACCCTGTTTCCCTCCTGTGCTTCTATAGGAAAAAGACCGTAAAACTGCAAAGGTGTACTGAGCAATCAGGTGACAGCTATGCTCTCTCTGTTGCGCACTGGCAGCTCAACCACAAAAATGGTTCCACTGGGCTGATTGCTTTTTACCCGGACATATCCTCCGTGATCGGCAACAATGGATTTGGCAATGGCCAGGCCCAGGCCTGTGCCTTCCTTCTTGCTCGAGTAGTAGGGTTCGAACATTCTGGCCCTTTCTTCAGAACTGAGTCCTGGTCCATTGTCAGCCACCTGGACAAACACCCTTTTCAGCTGGGGGTCATAATCCAGATCTATATCCACGCGTCCCTGGGGATCGTTGTCAATGGCCTCAGCCGCGTTAAGAAAAATATTGAGAAAAACCCTTTTCAGTGCATCCCGGTCAAAGTTGAAATCTGGCAAATCATCGGCCATGGTCAGTTCCCAGCGTATATGTCTGTGGCTCTGCTCAAACATGGCCAGCACTTCCTGCACCAGGCTGGTGATCCGGTCCGGTCTTGGCCTTACTTCGGGAAGCTTGGCAAAGGAAGAAAATTCCCTGACCATCTGCTGCAGGTTTTCCACCTGTCTGATAATCAGCTGAGTGCTCTGTTCAAAAGAGGCATCACTGACCTTGGAGGCAAACTTTTTTTCCAGCCTCTGGGCTGAAAGCTTGATGGGAGTCAGAGGATTCTTGATCTCATGGGCGATGCGCCTGGCCACCTCCCTCCATGCGGCAAGCCTCTGCATCTTGTCCAGTTCGGTGATATCCTCGAAAACAGCTACAATGCCATAGTCGTCACCTTTTTCACCCCGAAGAATAACCGCATTGACCAGGATCTTGACCATCCTGCCTTTGACCTCCAGATCCAGCTGCCTTTGCCACTGAGATTCAGGAAGATCATGAAGCTGATTGAGAACATCCCTGATCAGTGCTCCGTATTCCCCGCCCACCAGATCCAGAGGGTAACGGCCCAGGATCTTGCGGCTGTCAATTCCCAGTATGTACTCAGCAGCCTTGTTTACCGTGGTAATGCTGCCCTCATGATCAATGGAGATTACCCCTGCGGTTATATTATCCAAAACCGCCTGCATGTATCTGCCCCTGGATTCCAGTTCCTGATTCTGCTGGGATAGACGATAATAGGCCTCGGTCAGGCTGTTCTGACTCTTTTCCAGGTCCATGGCCATCCTGTTGAAGGAGCGGACCAGCAATCCCAGTTCATCATCAGACTGGTCCTCCAGGCGCACTCCCATATCTCCCCGGGCAATACGTTCAGTGCCCTCAGCCAGGGCCTGCACTGGAGCGGATATTTCCCTGGAGAGCTTGAACCCTAGCCAGGTGGAGCCGAAGATGATTATCAGGGTTATCAGCCCCAGTATGGTGTACAGTGCGGCTTTCATGGGGTTCTTTATGGCCTCCAGTTTGCGGTACTCCTCTATGCCCCGCACTATTCCGTCCAGTCTGGACAGAAGGCCTGGCTCAAGAGTTTTCCCCATCACCAGGAAACCTGTTCTGGACTGATCCACCGGCATAATGCCCACCACAAGATCGCCTGCGTCTTCGCTGGACCACATGCCGGTCCAGTATTCGGGCCGTTCCAGGAGATCGTTCCAGGGAATATTTTGCTTTATCTGCGGCCAGTAGTCTGCCCATTCCTCATCCGCATACCAGTTCTGCTCCTTAAGAGAGGGATTGACTATACCCATCAGGGACAGGTCATGCTCGCTGTTCTTTTTATTTTCCAGAAAACCGTCCATGCCCCTGCCGCCCCACAAAAAGCTCTCGCTGCGGATCTGATCCAAAGTTACTTCAGATCGGATTTCCAGACCCTTTTTAACTGATGCATAAAACACCTGCCCTACTTCCAGGGCCTGGTCCATGGACTGGCCGACCTGTTCCTGAAACCAGTAATCCACGGAGGTGTGCACAAAACGCACGGCAATAAAAAACATGAGCAGGGTGGGAATAATGGACAAAGAAATAAAGGTCAGAACCAGGCGGGTTCTCAGCTTTGATCCCAGCATCTTGCGCCTGCGTTCAATGATCAGTTTGAACACGTTGCGCATGACCAGGAAAAGGACCAGCAGCAGAAGGATCAGATTGAGATTGAAAAAGGCCAGGAACAGGAAGGAATCAAGGCCGAAAAAATGGAGCTCGATCCAGGTTAAAAGGCCGATGAGACCCACTGCAGCAAGGATAAGATAAAGCTCTCTCAGCCTTCTGCGTTTTTCCCTGGGTTCCTGGCCGGAAACGGCTGTAATATCCTGACTCACCTTGACCGGATGACACTGTTTATAATGTTTGTCCTAAAGGGTAAAACCGGTTTCGTACTGCACACCCTTGGCCACGTCCCAGGACCAGAAGAAAAGGATTCTTTTGATCCACTGCGGAACGTCCCTGGAAATAAGCCTGACATTCACCCTGAGACTGTATTTCTGCCCGGGCCTCAGTTCACTCCAGGGCGCAATCTTTATTGTTACCTGCTCAAACAAAGACAAAAAATCATCTTCAGATAATTTCTGCATCCGGATTCTTTTTTCGGGATGCTTGAAAATATATTCGCCTGTCAATAGATCCTTCTGCAGATCTATCTCTATTTCCCTGCTGTCCAGTTTTCTGTTCCAGAGAAGAGTTCTCTGCCTGAACAGGGTTGCAGTGCAGAGCATGGTCATCTTTCCGCCATTATCAAGAATGTGTTTGATATTCTCAAAGTCGTAAACATGCAGAGAAAGCCTGGCCACCAGATATTCTTCCTGGGTATCGACCAGGAAACTGGACAGGTCCAGTTTCTGGGAGCGTGCATCCTGGTGCACGGCAATCAGGCCCAGAACAGCAACAATAAAAAATAATATTTTAAATACTGATTTGCACATAATACGTATGCAAAAAATTTTCCAAGCAGAAGAAGCTCAAAAACCAGCAGCCAGCTGCATCATACAAACATATCAGCCATGGAATAAAGTCTGCCCGGTTTCTGGCCGGAAAGCCACCTGGCCGCCCTGAGGGCTCCCTGGGCAAAGGTCTCCCTGGAATGCGCCCTGTGGGTCACCTCAACCCTCTCTCCCGGGCCGAGAAAATAGAAGGTATGCTCTCCAACCACGTCTCCGCCGCGCAGGGTCTGCACTCCGATCTCATCCTTTCTTCTCTCTCCGATGATTCCATGGCGGGCAAATATTCCGTTCTTTTCCAGATCCAGTCCCCTGGCTTCCGCAAGTATCTGGCCGAGCTTGACAGCCGTGCCGGATGGGGCATCCTTTTTGAACTTATGATGTATTTCCATGATCTCCAGATCGTACATATCACCCAGACTCTGCATCAGCTCAGGCAGAATCCGGATGAGCACGTTGATTCCCACGCTCATGTTGGGGGCCCAGAACAGCCTGGTTGTTCCGGCCAGCTCTTCCAGTTCAGCCAGCTGTTTTTGAGAAAATCCGGTTGTCCCGATTACGGCTGCAGCTTTGGCCCGGGCGCATTTGCCTGCAGTATCCAGGCTGGCTTCAGGAGAGGTAAAGTCAATAACCACTTCCCGGCCTGAACCGCCCAGCAGGCTGGACAAATCGCTGTCCCCACTGCAGGGCCATTTCTCCAGCCCGGCAAGATTGTCCTGTCTTTCCACAACACCTGCCAGCTCCATCTGGGGATCCTTCATGGCCAGCCCGGCTATGGTGCTGCCCATGCGTCCGTTGGCGCCCATGACTATTACCCTGGTCTGCATGCTGCCTCCTTGAAATCCTTAAGTAAACTACCGGTCTGGACATTAAAAAATATGGTTCCGGCAATATG
>PUMA01000195.1 GCA_003551155.1 Desulfonatronospira sp. | reverse complement strand
TGCACGGCGCCATAAACATGCTCGGACTTGGCCAAGCGGGTCAAGGCCAGGATCATGCAGGCCTCCACATCTGAAGCCTGCGGCGATCCCACTGTGCATCCCCAGCCCGAATCCTGCTGAGCAAATGTCAATAGTGGATCAGGATCAAAAATCGAGTTCAGGCCTCTGCCCGAGGATGATCCCAGGCAGCGCAGGCCGGATATGGCCCTGGCCAGGTTCATAACAAAGGGCGTGGTGGAGTCACCCTGCCAGCGGGGTAGATTGGAGGTGAGGCACAGGATCTTATTGTGTTTCACGCGTCACTGTATTCCCACCCGGCCCGGATGTCGCGCAGCGGCAGTACCGTTATATCCTCGGACAGCCTGTATCTGTCCCGACCGGGGTAGATTACCCAGAGATGAGCCAGGTTAAGGTCTTCCCTGACCACATCCATGGATTTGGTTTTTCGCGGGGCGTCCGCGAAATGGAGTTGTGATGCTGTCATGATGTACGATCATCCATGAAAACTCATATGCTGAGCATGAATTTTCATGGACAACATCAAGTGCAGAAGAGGTTTAGCTGAAACATATCCTGCCGGCTTATGCCAAATAATTATGGTCAAAAGGATCAGGAACATGGCTTGTGTTCTGATCAGGGAACTTGAGTACAAGCTTCCCATTCGTGTTAGCGGCCTGGATGTCGGTCAGAAAAGCCACCGGAATGGTCTGCAACCCGGAGATGAAAAAAAATGCAGCCAGCGACAATGAGGAATTGCCAAGTTGAAAACTTTCAGCACTTCGCAGTCAAATCGGTTTAAACAATGTTTCCAGACCCACGGCTCTGATCCCTTTATCCAGGGGAAAATTGTCTTTGCCCGGATAGACGATGAACAGCTCATCAATACCTAAATCCTCTTGGGCGGTTTTAAGAGACCGGGTCACCTTGGGAGCGTCGGTGTATTTCACTTCAAACCCCAGCCTCCTGGAACCTGCAAAAATCAATAGATCCAGCTCCGCCCTGCCGTAAACGGACCAGAAGTAGCAATCCCCGGGCTCTGCCCCATAGTGCCGGATGATGGATTCAATCGCAAAGCCTTCCCATGAAGGCCCGAGTTTAGGGTGAAAGAGCAGTTCTTTGAAGTCATCCACCCCAAGTAAAGTATGAAATATACCCGAGTCCCGGATATAAATTTTGGGGGCCTTAACCTGCCTTTTCCTAATATTTTCATGCCAGGGCTGCAGCAAGCGGATCATAAATGTGGAACTTAGAATATCCAGGTATCTCTTGACAGTGTTGTCCGAAACCCCGAATGACCTGCCAAGCTCGGAATAATTCAGTGTCTGCCCATGATAATGGGCCAGCATCATCCAGAAGCGCCTGAGTGCTTTCGGAGGAATGGAAAAACCCAGGGCTGGAATATCGCGCTCCAGAAAGGTAGATATGTATGCCTTTCGCCAGGTTGCTGCCGCCTGCGAAGACCTGGCCAGATAAGAAGGTGGAAATCCTCCGGCGAACCACAGACTTTTCATATTCTCTTTTCCTGCTTCATCAATGGAAAAAGGGGTCAGTTCAATATGACCGATACGCCCGGCCAGCGTCTCGGATGATTGGCGAATGAGTTCCCTTGAAGCGCTGCCCAGGACAAGGAAGCGGGAGGGATTGTCTGTCCGGTCCACAAGGACACGCAGCACCTCAAATAGTCCTGGGGCTCTCTGGACTTCATCAATAATGACCAGACCCTGCAATTCTTCCAGCGCCAGCATGGGAGATTCCAGGCGGGCAAGGTGGGTCGGATCTTCCAGATCAAAGCGCACAACAGGTTCATGGACATAAGTATCCTCGTACATCCTGGCCAGGGGAGTCTTGCCGCACTGACGCGGCCCTAAAACGGCCACCACCGGGTGCACTTCAAATTGAAGGTATACCTGCTGTAAAAATCTTGGACGACTTATCATAAAATTTGTAAGGGCATGGTATGCCTGGACGCTGAAAACCTCCCAATTGTTTCGTCGCTGCAGATTGAGTTCAAAGTTCAATCACGCGCAGCGCTTGACGAAACGCGTTCAACGTTAAAGAGTTTAGAAAAGAAAATTGATTTCGGAAATTTTTTAGCTTCTTGTCACACCTTGGCGTGAAAATTTTTAAACGTCCTGCTCAATAGGGACTTTTTCAGGCTAACATGTTAACGGTTTAACAATACAGATAAACCTATTTATCTTATTGAAATAATGAAATTTTCACTGCAGGTTAATGGTTACTGGTTTTTTTCAGAAGCAGTCATTCAAACAATAAGTGTGAAAATTCTAGATTCGCCGTCGAAATTTCACATTATTTAAAAGCATTTCTTCTGGATGTCAACGGTAATTTCACTCGCCTGAATCAATCTCTGCCTGAAAAAAAAAGGTTGAAGATGAGCTATTGAAACGGCCATGTTACCGGTCACTGATATGGAGCCACTTGGGGGTCACCATAATGGAGCCACCCTGTGGTCACTGTAATGAGTCCACCTGATGGTCACTGATATGGAGCCACTTGGGGGTCACCATAATGA
>PUMA01000014.1 GCA_003551155.1 Desulfonatronospira sp. | reverse complement strand
TGAATGTATCAATATATTGCGTCGGGGAACCTGTTTTTTAAACCCCGTGAATGCCGGATCTCCTGGAAAGCATAAGGGCTGCAAATGCTGTGGCGTTGGCTGCTGCAGCCAGCATGCAGCAGGCCACGATACCCATTACCGGGGCCACCACCGCGCTGGCAAGGACTGCTCCCATGCAGGCGCCTGTAAGCTCAGCACTGTATATCCTGCCTGCCGACTGTTCAGCCCGCCTGCTCAGGACCATGCTGCAGGCGGCAGCCAGTGGAAAGTTTATGCCGTTTATGATTCCCGAGGCAAAGGTCAAAGATGAAAACAGGATAAAAACAGCGGCCGCGGACTGCACACCGGCGGCCAGGGGCAGGAAAAGGCCCACAAGTGCGGCCAGAACAGCCATTACCACCTGGACCAGGGCCAGCCTCCCCGGACCGGACTTGCCCTGCACAAGCCTGTGCACTGCAAAGGCGCCCAGGGCAAGACCAAGCATGAACATGGCGATGATCAGGCCCACCATTTCATATATGAAGCCGTATATGTTCTGAAAGGAAAAAATCAGGGCCACCTGCAGGGCCATGGTGGACATTCCGGTACTCAAGGCCGTACCGGTCACTGCAAAAGAGGCATCCAGGGGTCTTTTCAAGACTGTTCCTGCAATGCGCAGCCCCAGTACGCCCAGCAGGGCCGCGCCCATGAAGGGCAGTATCCACCAGGGCCGGACATGCAGAAGTGTTTTCAGGACATCCCGGTTCTTGCTCCTGGTGAGATCCTCCCAGTACATCAGGGTATAATAGTAGGCAATGGGCTGAAAATCCGAATTGATAAAAAAGTTTCTTTCCGGAGGCGGAAGATGTTGTTCAGCCTCCATCTGTTCCTGAACAGGCCTGAAACTTATGGGCGGCGAGGGCGGCCCTTCCAGGTGGGAACCGGGACTTCGGCCATGGTTGCGCACTATCCAGTTGATCCTTCTCAGCTGCGACTCTTCCAGCAGAACCCGGTAGTGCAGCGGCGAAAAGCCCTGGGCGTTGATGCGGCGATCCTGGTAGCGCTGCTGCAGGACCAGGGGGTCCACAGAAACCTGGCGGGGACTGTTGGAGGCGAAATAAAACATGAACCTGTCCCCGGCCACAAGGACCGTGGAAAAGACATCAGCCAGGGTATGGTAGACCGCAGTGTTTCTGTTGGCCACTGCCGTGCCCCGCAGATCAGGGGTGGAGGCGGCGCCTGTGACCAGGACACCGTCCGGGTTGAGAACGTTCTTGGCCTCCTGGAAAAACTCCCTGGTATAGAATCTGTTCAGGGCTGCAGTAGCGGGATCTGGTGCATCTACAATGATCATGTCGTATTTTTCCCGGGCCTGTTTTACAAAAAGCCGGGCATCAGTATGTATCAGGTTTACCCGGGGGTCTTGGAGCACGTCCAGGATGCCTGGAAAAACATAAGGTTCTGCGGCCCGGATCAACTGTTCATCCAGTTCAATATAGTCGATTTTTTTAACCGGATGCCTGATGATTTCCTTAAGGGTGCCCCTGAGGCCGCCGCCTATGAGCAGAACCCTTGCCGGCTCCTGGTGCTGGACCATGGCCAGGTGGGCAAAAACCACGGCTTCCTGGCCCTCCAGGCCCGGGACCAGGGTTTCTGGTCCGGCAGTGCTGAATATCAGATGTCCGCTCTGAAAGAAGCTGTACTGGTCATGTCTTTTGAGGACCGCGATGTTGCCGTGCTTGGACCGGAAAGTCTCCACCAGTTCATGTCTGGGCGCGGTGTAGCTCCATTTGAGTTCATGAGCCTGGCGGTCCAGCCGCTCCAGAAGCAGAAACAGAAGAGGGGCAAGAACAATAACCGCCAATAGTGTCCAGGCCGGGAAAGCCGGCGGCTTTGCGCCTGATCTGCCATTGCCCGGCAGGATCAGAAAAACCGCGGCAAGCATCACTCCAGTGACCAGGACCGAAGACTGGAAGGGGTTTATAAGATGCACCAGGACAAAGGTGAACAGGACCCCTCCCAGCATGTTGCCTGCTGCTTCGCTCACATAAGTTTTGCCAGCGCCGCTGGTGTCCTTGAGCCTGTCCTTTTCGCGCCAGATCCTGGAGATAAGAATAAATTGCGCCCCAAGCAGCAGGCAGACCGGTCCCATGAGCATGAAGCAGGAAATGAGCATTTCCGGCAGGGTAATGTACGCGCCAGGAAGAATGTCCAGAAAGCCCCGCAAAGACCTGATGGCCAGGATGGTAACCGGAAGCAGGAAAAATACTCCGAGCGCACTAAGCTTCATAAGAAAAAAAGGACGGCCCGAGCGGTCCACCACGTGAGCGCCCAGGCGGCTGCCTGCGCCCACCCAGGCCAGCCATGCGGCGAGAACAATCCCGATGGACAATTCATTGCCGTGAAAGACCATGAGGAATTCGCGCAGAAGCAGAACCTGGCCTATCTGGGACACAACGCCCAGCATGAGGGCGGCTGAGATGTGCAGGGGAATTCTGGCGGTCATTATCGCTGGATTACATTGAATATAATAAAGATACGGTAATTATTCGCCACTATTGCAGCATA
>PUMA01000076.1 GCA_003551155.1 Desulfonatronospira sp. | reverse complement strand
CACCAGTCCCAGGTCGCCCTGGAGGTCACCACCCCATCGAGCCCGGGCACCATCCGCCCTATCGGTGTTGACAACTACGTCCACGTGATAATGCCCATGTTCGTGCAGTGGTAGGGGTGGTGAGACTCAGGCCCAATTCTAGCGTCGAGCATAATGCAAGGGGGTGCTTGGGCTCGTGCTCGTTCCTCAGATAAGAGGCTGTAGTTCGACGGAGAAGGCCTAGAATTCCGGCACCCATGTGGGCTGAAATCGTATCATGTACGCGCGTGCGCGCAATGGTGTTAAGGATCAGCTTGCAGAATGGAGTGGACTTGACGCCGCCGAAACTGCTGGGTATAGTAGAGTAGAGGGAGAGCACACAAACGTCGACCTGCAGCATTTCAGAACATTAAGGATCACATGACCGGGGATTCAGCTCATATACTTGACAGCATTTACTCTCAAGTATTCTTGAAGGCAGCGGATCATACTGTAAACATCTTTCTTTGCGGTGCGAGTGAGTCAACTGCAGACAGTATGCGGGCTCTCCTCTACAGTTCCTTGCGAGGTATCGGAAAAACAAACGTTGTCCTTCCCGAGTGGCTGTTTAGCGATTTGATGGCAAAACCCAATTACAACCTATTAGAACTCGAGAATGAGCTGGCAGATAGTGTTGACCTCGTGATCATTCCGCTGGAAGGTGTAGGCACGATTGCTGAACTCGGAGCATTTGCTTCCTTCCCCAAACTGAGAAGGAAGATAATTGTCATTAACGACACCGACCACAAACTCAAACGGAGTTTTGTCAACATCGGGCCGGTAAAACTCATCAAGCAGGAACACCCTGATAACGTGATGTACTATGATAGGGACAACAAGGACGAACTGGTGGATAAGGTCGTGTCCCGCATGAAATACCTAAAGAACCGCGAGCCTAAGTCTGAGGTCAACAATCTCTTCAATCTATCCCGTTTCATCCTGTTCCTTGTCGGAATCTACCAACCCGTTAGCAAGGAAGATATAAGGAGCATGATCCTCAGTTGGAGAAGCGAGATAAAGGCGTACTACATCGAGCCATGTTTGACCATACTCATCAGAAATGAGACAGTCCTCAGCAGGATGGACAATTACATCGATCTGTTCGGCCTGACTGAGAAGGGCCATGACTACGTATTCGAGAAGATACTACCCAGTTTGGGCATTACAAAGGAGTTCAACAGAATAAGGACGCGAGTATATCATGCAAGACATCGCAATAGGAGGAAACCCAACCTAGCATGGGAGAGAGAAAGGCTTCTAGGTGTGAGCTAGCATTTCCCGCGCTCACAGCCTGATGTTTCGTCAGGCTTTTGTAAGCTTTCTTTTAGTGCAGCGCGCTTCACCTTTTCGTCACCTCAAAGGTGAACCGCGCTTCTTGAGGTAGAAGTCTTTCTCTCTCCGTACTGCTTGGGGCCAATGGCAGTGAGAGGTATCGAACGGGTAGCTCAACAAATCGGGATTAGCTCGTCTTATCTCAGTACTATCGTGAGACGTTGCGATTGGCAGTACAAGGCGTTCTACAGAACCAAACGCTCTCGCGACTTGCGCCGGATAGAGGCTCCCAACACTACCTTAAAGGCCATACAGAGATGGATTCTTCTCAACGTGCTTGAGAGAGTCCCTGTGAGCGAGCGGGCACAAGGATTTGTGAAGCACCGAGGCATACGCAACAATGCCGCATACCACCTTGGAAGGAGATACCTCTTGACCATCGATATTAAGGACTTCTTCCCATCGATAAAGAGAGATAGGGTTCGCGACGTATTCTTGGAGGCCACCAATGACGTAGACGCAGCGGAAATATACTCCGCACTGTGTACTTTTCGAGATAGATTACCGCAAGGAGGGGTCACCTCACCAATCTTGTCAAATCTAGTCTTTCGGCCTGCTGATGCGAAGATCATTGATGTGTGTAGTCGCGGCAATGTTACGTATTCCAGATATGCAGATGATATGACCTTCGCATCCAATGATTTCCAGGCTTTGAAGGCGATCTACAATCAAGTAGAGAATATCGTTAAGTCAGAAGGTTTTCGGATAAATCGGAAGAAAACAAGGTATTCTTCGGGAAACAACAGGATGCTGGTTACAGGGCTAACGTTGAATTCGGGCAGGCTAACTACTGGCCGACAAAGAAAGAGAAGAATTCGAGCTGCACTATACAATCATATTGTTAACAACGACCCTTCAGTGAATATGAACAATGTGCTAGGAGAGATAGCATTCATAAGAGGTATAGAAGACGACTATTACGTAAGAGTTCAAGTGTATGTCGCCAAACTGACAGCTGCAAGCTCTACCTAACCGAATCGCAACTGCTGCAATGAACGTCCATTCAGCTGTGTTTGAGTGTTCGGGTGACGCACACTCGGGAATGTAGCTGGTTTGAAGGGGAAAGGGGTCTAAACAGGATGATAGACTTGAGATACTCTCTCATAATAGAAGCAACTGAAGACCCCGCATTTTTCACCTTCTATTCGCCTGAACTGGAAGGTTTTTCCGGAGTAGGTAACTCTGTGGAGGACTGCCTGT
>PUMA01000074.1 GCA_003551155.1 Desulfonatronospira sp. | reverse complement strand
TCCGCCTAGCTCGCTTCAGACAGTTTGAGCCGCTTTTGCCAAAACCCCGGAGCCGGCATTCTGGATAAGGCTCTTAATTTTTAACTGTATATAAAATCCACACGTTGCGTCGAGGAGCCCAAAGAGCGTTATCCAGAATGCCGGCTCCGAATGAGAAAAGACTTTATATTTTGATTCAACATAATTCCATAAGTGACCGTCGAGGAGCCGAATTTTCTCATTGTGTGGAACAGCCCTATTTTTTAACCCTTTTTGCCAGTCTGTCCTGCAGTCCCTTGATGAGTATGGGCCAGGCAATGGTGGCGTCGGAATAGATTTCAGCGTACCTGCCCCCATGCTCCCTGGAAGTGAACTTGCCCCAGGATATTCCCTCCTGATAGGTGCATCCGGATAATCCCCCCCAGTGTACTGGTTCGGGGCAAATGCGTATCCCGTACTGAAACCTGCGCAGGGGAAGCTCTATGTTCTCCAGGCGCTGATTGGCGATTTCAAGGAAAGGGGCAATCTGCTGGGCCCAGTTCCTGGGCACTCCACCGCCAATGGTGAAGATTGCAATTTTTTTGCTTTTGGCGATCTTTTTGGTATAGCTGAACAGGTCCAGAAATGGATTGAACGGGAATGGAGGATGTTTATCCGGCTCGAATTCTGGCCCGTTGTCCTGCTTGCGCAGTATATGGGTGGCGATATCCAGGGCCAGCTCCGAGTCGGTAAAGGCAGGAATGTATACCGGGACCTTTTTCAGGTAAGCGCTCTTGAGAATGCCGGATCCAGGAACGTTTTCAGCCAGATACTGTCCGATTCTGCGGCAGATGATTTCAGAGCTCAACAGCTCGTTTTCATCAATGTTCTCCATGACCTTGTGGATTATATCCTCGGCCCGGATAAAATTAATCTCAGGCTCCAGAGTGTCGTAGACCCTGTTGAATCCAAGGCGGAAAAGCTCTTCATCGTTCATTTTATGCTTTTCGTATTTGAAGTGCTTCAGGCCTATGGACTCTATAAAGCCGTGGGCCATGAGCGCTCCAGTGGAAATGACCACGTTGAGCCAGCCCTCGTCAATCATCTTGCACAGGAGTTTGCCCATTTTGGCCACAGTCATGGCCCCGGAAAAAGTTCCCACCACAGTGCATTCCGGGTCAGTGACCATTTCTTCCAGGATGTTCAGTGCCTCGCCCAGGCTGCGTCCGCTGAAAGAGGTCTTTTCCATGGCCGCCAAAAGCTCATCAAAATCATGTATTCTGTCCGGATCCAGGGGCTCCAGGGGGGTCAGCCCCAGCTCCTCAGGGTTGCGCAGGACATTGATGGTTCGGATGTCTTTTTTGGTCATGGTCAGCTCGGCATCTTGCCTATGGTTCCAAAGTAGCTCATGAGTATTTTCAGGATGCATCTGACTCCCACGGATTCGGACAGGACACTGTCCGGCTGGGGGGCCAATTCGCAGAAATCCATGCCCAGCAGTTTCGGTCCTGGCCAGAGATGCTTCCAAAAGTCATTGATCCAGGTATAGTCCAGGCCCCCCGGTTCAGGCGTGCCTGTTCCGGGCATGATGGAGGGGGCCAGGCCATCTGCATCAAATGTGATGTACACCGGGCCTGAACCTAGAAATGACCTGACTTCACGGGCTGCCTGGGCGGGTCCGGGCAGGTTCCATGGATGCAGAACCATGGCGTGCTCTCTGCTGCTTTCCAAGAGCGCGGCCTGGTCTTTGTCCAGGCTGCGGATGCCCAGGGATACTGTTTTCAGCCCCAGTTCCTTCACCCTGGACATGATGCAGGCATGGGAAAAGGGGCTGCCTTGAAAATCAGGCCTCAGATCCGCATGGGCATCCACCTGGATGACAGACAGATGGGGAAAGGCCCTGGCGTAAAACCTGATCAAAGGCAGGGCAATGGAGTGTTCTCCTCCCAGAGTCAAAAAGAAGTCCCTGACGGGATCAAAACCATGCAGTACTTTTTCCATGTCCTGGTGCAGGCTTTCAGGACCGGCCACGTTGGGTCTTTGAAAAGGCAGGTTTTCAAAGGAGCAGAAATCGCTGATGTCCATGCCCAGTTCCGGATCAAAGGTCTCGGTCTGGTAGCTGGCCCTTAACAGGGCTTCTGGACCGTTTTTGGTCCCGGCCCCGAAGCTCACGGTGCCCTGGTAGGGAACAGGCCAGACATGTATCTTGTTTGGTCCGGTGGATTCTTCCAGATCCAGGAAACAGTCATACATCATAAAACTCTAGGGCAGGAATACAGCCACGGAAATAGTTGTAGTCCACAATCCTCCCACGCCGGTGGTAACACACGGAGCAGAGGCGGAATCAACGATCTGTCCGCTCATAAGATAAATCTGCCTTCTTTCATCATAGTCCTTTTCCGGGTCAAAATCTATGCCCAGGGTTGTGGCCAGCATGGTCGAGGCCAGGTCCTCTGCAAAATCACCTATCTCGTTTTCATCAGCACCAAAGGCAGTGTGTTCAGATATGTAACCGTACTGACTCTCATCCGCAGGAAAGGCCATGCCCACTGCAGAACCCACCAGCCTGCCCCTTTCATTGGTGGAGTTTCTGGCCATGACGCAGAAGGTAAGCTCTCCGGGAAGCAACTCGTTTATTCCTTCCTGCACCGAGATCATTCTGCAATGCGGAGGATAAATACTCGAGACATACACCAGGTTCTGTTTTTCAATGCCGGCGTCGCGCAGAGCCAGCTCAAAGGATTGCAGCTTGTTTTTGTGTCGTCCTATGCCCCGGGTAAAAAAAGCACGGCTGGGTACAAAAGGTCTTTGGAGCATCAGCATGTCCTCCGTCCAAAAGATATTCGCTTCACAAAACCTGGAATACTCCAGAAGTTAACCTGCTATTCAAAGCGTAAATTCATGTCAATGTCAACATTAAATCCTGCTGAAAGCATGTGCTATCTCCCCGGAAAGGGCAAGCAAAGCATATCCTGAATCCTCACCGGAAAGAAAAAAAGAATTCCCGGTTATTATTTTGAGGCGCTTTTTTCAGGAAGGTCTTTTTCCCCGCAAAAGAGGCTGGGTAATGCCGTGTTCGCTAAGTTTCTGCTTGACCTGTTCTATTTCCGAAGGAGAGGTTTCCACTTCAATCAGTACCCTGTACCATGGCTCTCCCTGGACAAAGAACTTGGTAATGGTTGCCGAGAACCCCTCCATGTGCAGCTGTTGCTGCAGTCTTCCCGCCCTTTCCATGTTCTGAAAAGAACCAACCTGATAGGTGTAGACAAAGGTCTCTTTTTCCGGTGCCGGAGGCAGGGGGGCTGTTACAGGCGCTTCTTGCTCCTGTACCGGCTGGACAGGGGTCTTTTCAGGTTCAAGTGTTGGCGCTTGGACTGTGCTGGAAGGTGGTAATCGCAGGCGGTCATAAAATTCCAGCTCCTCAGGACGGAGAATTCTGACTGTCTCGGTTTGTTCCTCAGCTTCAGGGATTATTCTGGTTAAATCCGGAAGTACATCTTCAGGATTGTAGCCTCGGCCGACAAAAACCCCCAGGATAAAGGCCCAGACTATGGCCAGCAGGGCAAAAGCCGCTAGCGAGGCTGTTCTGCGTGGTGTAAGCTCCAGGCTGGATCGGGATTCGTTCTTTTTTTTGCTGCGGGTATTTTTGGTTGCCATGACTACATTTTTTCCGGGGCTTGGACTCCGAGCAGTTCAAGTCCGTTTCTAAGCACCTGGGCCACGGACTGCAGAAGAAGCATTCTGGCCTGGACCAGGTCCTGTTCTCCAGCATTAAGGACTGAATGCACGGTGTAATAGCGGTGCAGAAGTCCGGCCAGTTCCTGAAGATAAAAGCTGATGTAATGAGGGCTTAATTTTTCGGCTGCAACCTGGATCACATCCGGAAAAATGTCCAGATGTTTGAGGAGGCTTATATCTTCAGGAGTGTTCAACAAAGGCAGAAGTACGCCCTGGTCCCTGGTTACCTCCATGTTTCTCTCGCCTGCCCTGGACAAAACCGAGCAAATCCGGGCGTGGGCGTACTGCACATAAAAAACAGGGTTGTCCATGCTTTTTTTCTTGACTTCCTCCAGGTCAAAATCCAGATGGCTGTCGCTTTTGCGGCAAAGAAAAATAAATCTGCAGGAATCCACTCCTACTTCATCAAGAACTTCCCTGAGGGTGACAAACTCCCCTGACCGGGTGGACATGCTTATCTGGGTCCCGCCGCGCATGAGATTGACCAGTTGGACCAGGATCACCTGAAGGCTTTCCCTGGGTCGGCCAAGAGCCTGGACAGCGGCCTTCATCCTGGGCGCATAGCCGTGATGGTCAGCACCCCAGATATCCACAAGCATTTCAAATCCTCTGGAAAATTTGTTCTGGTGATAAGCAATGTCTGAAGCAAAATAGGTCAGGGATCCGTCTGACTTTTGCATCACCCGATCCTTGTCATCCCCAAAGGCAGTGGATCTGAACCACAGGGCGTTTTCGTGCACATAGGCCAGATTCCGGTCCTTTAACCACTCCAGGGTCTTGGAGACTTCCCGGTCATTCAGCAGGCTTTGTTCTGAAAACCAGTTCTTATGCTCTATCCCGAAGCGTCTGAGATCATCTTTGATTCCGTGCAGAATGGCTTCCACGGCTTTTTCCCGGCAAACAGATAAGGCCCTGTCCCGGGAAGTTTCCAGCAGGGAGCATCCATACTCCCGAAAAAGGATGCCGGCCACAGCCTCCAGATAATCTCCCTGGTAATGTTCCGCATTCAGAGACATATCCAGCCCGCAGAGTCTCTGATATCTTATCCATACCGATTCTCCCAGAACATGCATTTGCCGTCCGGCATCGTTGAGATAGTATTCCGTGGAAACGTTAAAGCCTGCAAAGCGCATGATCCTGGCCAGCGAATCCCCCAGGGCCGCACCACGGCCATGGCCGATGTGCAGAGGTCCGGTGGGGTTGGCAGAGACGTATTCTATGAGCACGGGCAGTTTTCCGCCCAGGTCTGAAGAGCCGAAGCTCTCTTTTTCCCGGACAATGACCGGAATAATTCCCTGCCAGAACGAGGGCCGGAAAAAGAAATTCAAAAATCCGGGACCTGCAATTTCGGTTTTTTCCAGCTCAATGGCCCGGGACTGAAGGATTGATTTTATATTCAGGGCCAGTTCCCGGGGGTTTTGTCCGCTTTGCTTGCCCAGGAGCATGGCCAGATTGCAGGCCAGATCCCCGAAGTGTTTTTCCCTGGGAGGCTCCACAGAAGCTCTGTCCGGCCAGTCAAGGCCCAGCTCTTTCAGTGCGTCCTGAAGGTGACTTTGTATATACTTCTTAGCGTGCATGTGCTTTCAGAATAATGTATCATGTACTCCTGCCTGACAATCCGGCAGGAAGCAGCTCGTCCGGCTCCTGATCATTCCTGCTGAGCGGCATCCTGGAGCCCGGAAATGTTTCTGCTGGTGACCAGGGGGTCTTTTCCCAGGATCTGGGGTATCATTCTGGTAAGAACGCCCTTGGGACCCAGTTCCACAAACTGGTTCGCTCCGTGGGCATGCAGATTCTCCACCAGCTGAGCGAACAAAACCGGGGAGGTCATCTGTCCGGACATGATTCTTTTGATCTTGTCTGGATCATCTTCCCTTTGAGCTGTGGAATTGAACATCACCGGGACCCTGGGGCTTTTCCAGTGTATCCTCTTCATGAACCAGGCCAATTCCCTGGCAGCATCCTGCATCATGGGACTGTGAAAGGCTCCGCTCACGGGCAGAACGACCATTTTTCCCCCGGCTTCCTTTACCAGGGGCTTGAGCTGGTCGAGGGCTTCTTTTTCTCCGCTGACCACTGACTGTTTTGGAGTATTGTAATTGGCCACAAGGATGACCCTGTCCCCGGCACGGGCAACACGTTCCACCAGTTTGCCTACCAGGTCCTGTTCAAGCTTTAGCACGGCAGCCATGCCTCCATGGGAGTGCGGATCAGCCTCGGACATCAGTCTGCCCCTTAGGGCAGTTAGTTCAAGGGCCTCCCGGGGTTCAAAAACGCCTGAGGCGCCAAGGGCGGAAAATTCTCCAAGACTGTGTCCGGCCAGAAATCCGGGTGCCAGACCGGGCCCGTAATAAAACCACAGGGCCAGGTTGACCGCGGTCAGGGCCGGTTGTACATATCTGGTTTCATCCATTTCCTCGGCCTCATTTTCCCAGAAAATCTCCCGCAGGGACCGGCCTGATGCCTTTTCAGCCATTTTCCACAAATCCATGGCTGCAGGATCGGTCTCGGCAAGGCGCCGGCCCATTCCAGCCTCCTGGGAGCCTTGACCGGGAAACATAACCGCCGTAAGCTGATGGGACATGCTTTCCTCCGAAACTGAACAAACTTTAATTTCTACTTGTTTCCGTAATAAAAGTCGAGAGGCCTACCCGGGGTTTTTGCACATGCTGCCTGAGGAATTAAGCAGAGAGGTCCGCAAGCTGGGATTTGATCTAAGACCTGACCAGCTCCAGGGGCTTAGGATCTATCTGCAGCTACTGGTCAAATGGAACAGGGCAGTGAACCTGGTAGGTTACATGCAATGGCGGGACATCCTGCATTACCTGGTTGTGGACAGCTTTTATCTGGAACGCTTTCTCAGGGACATGTACTTGCCGGAGAGACTGCGTACACTGGACCTTGGTGCCGGGGCAGGGCTGCCGGGAATACCTCTGCGCCTGGTCTGGAAGTTGGGAGAGTATTATCTGGTGGAAAGCCGGATGAAGAAAGCGGCCTTTATACGCCAGGTGATACACGAGACAGGGCTTGGGGCAACATACGTGCTCAACCAGAGAGTGGAAGATCTTAAAAGCAAACACCTGCCTGCAGAGCTGATTGTCAGCAGGGCGTTCATGCCCTGGCCTAAACTTCTGCCCATGGCCGGGAACATGCTGGCCAAATCAGGAATTCTGGTCATCCTGGCCGGAGAAAAACCACCGGAAAGGGACCTGCAGGTATTTTCCCTGCTTAAGACCATGGCCTACCGGGTGAAAGACAAATCCAGATATTTCTGGGCCCTGGAAAAAACAGCTCCTGGTGATTATGTTTCTGCCGGGGCCTGATGTTCTGCATCAGGCAATTTCTTTCTGCTGAACAGTAACCCGCTTACGCCTGTTGGAGCTTGACTATGCTGTGTGCTCCTGGAAAAATAAGGAAAATTTGGTTCCTCGACGCAACGTGTAGATTTTATATACAGTTAAAAATTAAGAGCCTTATCCAGAATGCTATAATATTCCACAGCAAACGCCTAAGAGCCGCAAACTTTTACCCTGTTTTTGAGAAAAAATAAATGACTGATGAATCATGTGGACATGAAATAACACACCTTTTCGGCGTGGTGGCCCTGGTGGGACCGCCCAATGCAGGCAAGTCCACCCTGATGAACTCCCTGGTGGGGGAAAAGGTGGCTATAGTAACTCCCAAGGCCCAGACCACCAGGAACCGGATAAGCGGCATCCTGAGCACTGAGTGCTACCAGGTGGTCTTCATGGATACCCCGGGAATACAGAAGACCAGAGGAAAGCTGGGTGAGCACATGAACCGCTCAGCCATGGAAAGCCTGCATTCAGCAGACCTTGTGCTGGTGGTGGCTGACATGGATCTTTATGTGCGCAAACCCCATTTTCTGAAAAAGGATTTTCAGGAGCTGCGCAATAGGCTGTCTGCAATTCCCAGAGTGCTAATTGCTGCCAATAAGATCGACAAGATCAGGGATAAAAAAACAATGCTTCCGGTGTGGGCCGAACTGGGGCATCTTTTCCCTGACCGGGATATTTTCCCGGTATCAGCCGCCACCAAAGAGGGGACCTATGAGCTGCTGGAAAAGATACTCGGGCATCTGTCTCCGGGTCCGCCCCTGTATCCGGCTGATCAGCTGTCCACTCTGCCCATGCGGTTCATGGCCTCGGAAATTATCCGGGAGAAGCTTTTTCTGGCATTGCGTCAGGAAGTGCCCTATGGACTGGCCGTGGAAATTGAATACTGGAATGAAGAAGTGAATATGGTTCGGCTGGGGGTTCTTGTTTATGTGCTGCGTGATGCGCACAAGGCAATGGTCATCGGGCACAGGGGCTCGATGCTCAAAAAAGTGTGCACCCTGGCCAGACAGGAAATCGAGATCATGACCGGTAAGAAGGTGTTTATGGAGACCTTTGTCAAGGTCCGTCCCGGGTGGAACGAAAGCCCGGGATTTCTGAGGTCCCTGGGAATCTAGAGGTCAGAAGACAGGGATCAGAAGTCCGGCAGGGGGAAGCTGCAGGGCCTGATCTGCTGCTCTGTACATGAGGCCCCCGGGCAGCAGCCGGGCTCTGGATTAAAGATTCAGGAGTATTTGATGCAGGAAGTTTATAGCAAACGCAGGCACAGACTCAAACAGCACATGGTCGATTACCCGTTGGAAGCACTCCTGGTTCAGAGCCCGGCCAGCAGGTACTATTTGAGCGGGTTTGAACTGCATGACCCCCAGTGTAATGAGAGTGCAGGCTGTCTGCTCATCACTTTGGACGGGGACCATCTCCTGACCGATTCCAGGTACCTGGAGGCAGGGAAGACCTTGTTTCCCGAGGGCAGTATCTTTGTGTATACCAGGGACAGGTTCAGGCAGATCAGAGAATTTATCAGCAAGGCCGGGGTAAAAAAACTGGGATTTGACCCCCAGTGGATGACCTGCGAGTTTTACTGGGCATTGCAGGAGGAACTGGTCCTGCATCCGGTGAAGGGCATCGTGGAGGAAATGCGCCAGGTAAAGGATGAACAGGAAATCCTTGCCCTTGGCAAATCATGTGCCTTGAACCACCAGGTTTTTGCCGGGCTCAGGAAAAGCATTGTCCCTGGCATGTCCGAGAGGGAGATAGCCTGGGAAGCGGAAAAGATGTTTAGAGAGCATGGGGCCCAGGAGCTCAGCTTTCCGGTCATAGCTGCAGCAGGACCCAATGCAGCCCTGCCTCACGCAGTACCGGGAAATACTGTTCTTCAGGAAAACGACCACCTGCTGCTGGATATGGGCTGCCGTTTGGATGATTATTGTTCAGACCAGACCCGGACCCTGTGGATGGGAGACATGGAGGATCCTTTCTACAGGCGCACCAGAGACCTGGTGCGCCGAGCCCAGGACATGGTCCTGGAATGGATGGGACCGGGCAGATCTGTAAAGGAAGCCTACGACAGGGCAGTTGCTTTTTTTGCCGAGCGTGGAGTGGAAAAACACTTTACTCACTCCCTGGGACATGGAATCGGCCTGGAAACCCATGAGACCCCGAGCCTGGGGCCCAGTGCCCGGGGAGAATTCCTTCCGGGCATGGTGGTTACGGTTGAGCCCGGCCTTTATTATCCTGGATGGGGCGGCGTGCGCTGGGAATACATGGTCCTGGTGACCGGCAATGGAGTGGAAGTATTTTGAGTACTGAACACCGTTTTTCCAGGCGGATATATGTCCAGCTTAAGCGGCAGGATATAGCTCTGTTCAAGTTTTTGCTTGAAGCCTGGGATAATCTGGCTTATATGACGGTTGTGGACAAATATAGGTCAGTGGTCCAGCTTGTGCATGCGCCTGATTCAGAGCCCGAAATAAATGCCTTCTTGACGGCCGCAGGCAGGGAGATGGACCTGCATGTGGTTTATGAGGGGTTTCATATTGAACTGCAATAAGAGCTCTTGCTGCTTGAAGCCTTCAGAGAGCATTTCCGGAGTAAAGGGGAATAGTCATGGGTAAGATAGTTTTGATCCTCATCGCGGTTTCTCTGGGCTGTCTGGGCATGGGAGGGACCACCGGCACCTTTGGTCCGGCCATAACCGAAACAGACCGGCTGTTCAGGGCCCAGGTGGTTGATAAGTCCAACAAAAGTTTTGAAGTCCAGAACGTTACCGTTGACGGTTCCACTTATCTTCCGGCCATGGCGGGCTCGGCAGAAGCCAGCATTGATTTCGGGAAAATAAGTGTTGCCAGATTTTATGTTCAGGACGACAGGGTGCTGGTCCGGGTGACTCTGGTCAATCAGGAGGAGATGGATTTTTTCGTCCAGCCCGGGACCAGGTTTGTGGGCCGGACCGAATGGGGCAGGATTTCCCTCAGGGCCGGCGATATTAAAGAAATTAGCTTTAAATGAAGATGATGCAGGACAGGTTTTCCGCTGCAGACAAAAGAATTTTGAGCCTGGCCAATGCCGAGGATATATTTGTCCAGGGGGAACCTGCCGGATATTTCTTCATCCTGCTGTCTGGAAAGGCCGATCTCATGCAGGGACAGCGCAGGGTCATGCAGCTCAGGGCTGAGGCCGCCCTGGGCACTGAAACTCTGTTGACCCCGGAGTCCGGCTACCTTTATACAGCCAGGGCTGCAGGCGATATCCGCGTGGCCAGGTATTCCTGCCACGAATTTCTGGACAGGGCCGTGTCCGGGTCCAGGCTGATGACCACTACCCTTGAAAGCCAGGGGGCTCTGCTCAGGCAATTGTGGCTTCTGTCAGGTTCTGCTTCAAAAGATGAGCCGGGGTGTTTTTTCCCCGGAGCGATCAGGTCCTGTTCACCAGGGGAATGGGTTATCCGCCAGGGAGAGCAGGACGATTTTATTTACCGCATCGTCTCCACGAATCAGGGGCTGGAGGTGGTCAAGCAGGGACGGGTCCTGGCGGTACTGCGTGAACCGGGGGATTTTTTCGGGGAAATGGCGGCTCTTCTGGGGGAGAAAAGAACCGCAGGAGTAAGATCAGTAGGGGATTCCGTCCTGGAAGTATATCCGGGCGACCTCCTGGATCAGATGATAACCGACTATCCATTCATGTCCCGGCGGATCATCAAAAACCTGGCCCACCGCCTGGCCCGCACCTCCCGGGAGCTGACCGGCCAGAAAGATAAAGCTGGGCCCTGATCAGTGCTGGATCATGACTGATTCAATCCAAAAAAACCACGGCAATTGTCCCCGCACTGCACCCAGAGTAAAGAAGGGTCCATCCCTCTGACTCTGGCCGATTCCAGGGCCGTGAACGCCAGCAGGGAAGGTTCGTTCTGTTTTCCCCTGTACGGCTCTGGAGCAATAAAGGGACAATCTGTTTCCAGAAGGAGTCTGTCTGCCGGAATTTTGGCCACAGCCTCTCTGAGCAGGGTGTTTTTTGGAAAAGTAATGCTTCCCGGAACAGAGATATACCAGCCCTGGTCCAGGATCTCCCAGGCCAGGGAAACATCCTGTCCGAAACAGTGCCATAAGACCTTTCTCTCCTTGAAGCCTTTATCCAGCAGGATCTTCAGTGTTTCCTGCTCTGCATTCCTGGAATGGATGACCACCGGCAGATCCAGGTCCAGCGCCAGTTCCAGCTGGGCGGCAAAAGCCTTTTCCTGTTCAGCCGGGGTACTGTGAAGGTAGTAATAGTCCAGACCCATCTCGCCCAGGGCCTTTATCCTTGAATCTTCCTGCACTGCTGAAGCCACGGGCTCCAGGTCCTGATGACTGTAGCGTGAAGCATCGTGAGGATGAATTCCAAGGATGAAGAATACCCCGGGAAAAGGATCAAACAGACCCTTACCCCGTGTGTAAGCCTCTGCTCCCAGAAATACCTGACCAAGATTGCTTATGCCGGTTTTTTGAGCCTTCTCCAGGGTCTGCTCCAGCTTGCCTGCAAAGGCGGGGAAATCCAGGTGCACATGGCTGTCAGCTCCTCCTGACGGCAGTCCCAGCTCCTGGGGCAAGGGGCGGGTCTTTTTTTTGCCCACTTATTTTTTTTCCCTGACGCCATGCTCCCAATCAGTCAGAGGGACAGCTTCATCGATGAGCATGACCGGTATTTCTTCCTTGATGGGATAGACAACAGCGCATGGGACGCATTTCAGACCCTCCTCGCGGCCCACCAGGGTCAGGTCACTTTTACATTTGGGACAGGCCAGAATCTCCAGGAGTTCCTTGTTCAGACTCATAATTTAACCTCCATAGCCAGCAGGGCGTTTGTATCTCTTTAATGATGCGCCTGCAAAAAGTCGAGAAATGAATAATTCAGAAATCAATGATCTACATAACTCT
>PUMA01000184.1 GCA_003551155.1 Desulfonatronospira sp. | reverse complement strand
GCTCACAGGCGGATTAACGCCCGCACTTTACAAGGATTCTTCCGTGTGCACAGGAAATAACGTGCGGGCTTAACTCCGCCTAGCTCGCTTCGAACAGTTTGAACCGCTTTTGACAAAACCCCGGAGCCGGTATTCATGGTCTTGAGCTTCTAAACTTTGGCTGATTGAAGGTAAAATCCACTAGTTGTGTCGAAGAACTCTTTTTGTGCGGTTGCCAGGACCGGCCAGATAATCATGCCTGGAATGAGGGCATGTTTAATCAAACTTTATTTTTAAATCAATCTTTGACAAAGTGGACAGGATTTTTGCATATGCTCCTGCAAAAAAGCTTTTTTGCAGGGAAATTTTTACCGGCTTGAAAAAACAAAGTATTGAAGGCCAGGCAGTCCTGTTTCAATAATCATAAATCATAAGGAGGAATTATGCCCAGAAGCACAGCATGGAGCCCGTATTTGGCCGGGGCCCTGAGCGGGGTGGTGGTCATCCTCTCGGTGTGGATCGCCGGCCAGTATTTCGGGGCTTCCACCAGTTTTGTCCGGGCCGCAGGCATGATCCAAGGTCTGGTGGCCCCGGAGCGGGTGGAGCAGCTGGAATATTTCGTCAGAGTAGCACCCCAGGTGGACTGGCAGTGGATGTTCGTCACCGGCATCCTGGTGGGGTCATTTATCTCCGCCATCACCTCGGGTTCCTTCAGGGTCCAGCTGGTGCCGGACATGTGGAGGGAAAAGTTCGGATTCACCCCGGTAAAAAGAGCTTTTATGGCCTTTTTTGGCGGCGTGATAGCCATGTTCGGGGCCAGAATGGCTGACGGCTGACCCAGCGGGCACGGGTTGAGCGGTACGCTTCAACTTTCAGTCAGCGGCGTCATCTCCCTGATCCTTTTCCTGGGTGCGGGAATCCTCATGGCCAGGATTATCTATGGAGGTGCTAAATCATGAATCTTATAATAATCGGCTTCATAACCGGGCTTTTGTTCGGCTTTCTGCTGCAGAAGGCCAGGGTTGTACGCTACGACAAGCAGCTTGGAGCCCTTCGCCTCCTGGACATGACCATAATCAAGTTCATGTTCAGCGCTGTCCTGGTAAGCATGGTGGGGGTCTACCTCCTGTACGACCTGGGCCAGGTGGATCTGTCCATAAAGACCACCATAGTCGGGGCCAATGTTGTCGGGGCCATTCTTTTCGGTCTGGGCTGGGGCATGCTGGGATACTGCCCCGGCACCTCCCTGGGGGCCCTGGGTGAAGGACGCCTGGACGCCCTGTGGGGCATCCTGGGCATGATCGCCGGGGCAGCGGTATTTGCCGAAGCCTATCCCGTGCTGAAGAATACAGTCTATACCTGGGGTGACTACGGAAAGATTACTCTGCCCCAGGTTATGAACATAAATCACTGGCCGGTCATAATCGCCTTTATAATTATCGGTCTTCTGCTCTTTGTCTGGTTTGAAAGAAAGGGCTTGTAAGTTCATAAGCCGCATGCCTGACGTCAGATATCCGACACCGGACATCAGAGATCCATCCGAGGGATTGTTCTGAAGGCCTGAAAAAAAACAGGAGTATGGAATATGCATGTCAAGGAGGCCATTGAAAAAAGACGCAGCATCAGAAAATTTGCAGACGACCCCGTATCCAGAGATGAAATCATGCAGCTTCTGGAGGCGGCCAGACTGGCCCCTTCAGCCATAAACGCCCAGCCCTGGAGGTTCAAGATCGTAGACGGCAGGGAAGACATCCAGTGGCTTGCCGGTTCCCCCACCCGGGGACAGAAATGGGTGGCCGGGGCAGGTGCGGTCATCATCTGCTGCGCGGACATCACCCGGTTCCTGGAGGACGCCAGGGCAGCGGTGCGTTTTCTGCGCGACAGCGCTGTACTTCCCCCGGAAATGCAGGCCGGGGTGGAGGACTATGTGGAAAAGGCCCAAAACGCCCCCACCGAAGTGCTGCGCGGGGCAGTGGGCATGAACTGCTCCATCGCCCTGACCAACATGATGCTCCGGGCGGTGGAAATGGATCTGGGCACCTGCTGGATCGGCATGTACGATGAACAGGCCCTGCGCCAGCGCTTCAATCTGCCGCAGCAGGCCGTGGTCATCGCCCTTCTGGCGGTGGGCCGGCCGGCTGAATCCCCCGGGCCCAGACCCAGAAAGGCTATGGAGGAAATCATCCTGGAGTGAGGTCTTTGACCATTTTGTAATCATCCATGACAAAGCCCGCTCCGATGTCCTGGACCAGGGTCCCGGCCCTGATGAATCCGGTTCGCTCATAAAAGGCTATGGACCCGTAATTGTACTTGTTGACGGTCAGCCACAGCTCTTTAATTCCCATATCCGCGCATACCTTTTCAGCCTGCTCCAGGGCTGCGCGTCCAAGACCCAGGCCGCGCAGCCCAAGCCGGATATAAAGCTTGCTCAGCTGGGCGCTTTTGCCGGTCCTGTCCGGAACCAGGGCCAGATAACCCGCCTCATCTCCCCGGTACCGCACCAGAAAATACAGATACCCCTGTTTCAGATGATCCTCAATGGCAGCAGGACTCTGAAAGTTTGCCAGCATGTACTCCACCTGG
>PUMA01000171.1 GCA_003551155.1 Desulfonatronospira sp. | reverse complement strand
CCGGAGCCAGGGCGACTACGCTATATCGGTGACGACCCGGTAGTTACCAACTGCGCGGCATCGCTGACGCTACAGACTGCGAGCAATAACAAGGTTTGCAACATTTACTTCGCAAAAAACGGACAAGTAGCAACTGCTTCCCGGGTAGAGATACGCACTGCACTGGGAGCAGACGAGCGGAGTGCTACAGCGCTTTTTCTCTGCGAGTTCGAGAAGAATGACTACATGGAAATATTCGTAGAGAACGCAACAGATAGCGCAAACATTACGGTCAACAGCATGGTTGTGACCAGCAGAGGTTGATGATATGAGTACTGATGCACGCGGCCAATATGATCTGATTCTTGACCGGATTATTACCGCGTTGCGCAATTACAGTCAGCAGCAGTCAGGAATTGATCCTGCGGTATCGTTCCGCGCGGTGCCAGGCAGTTTCCGCACGATACAGCAGGGCAAGGTGCCGACGATCGGCGTGCATCTGGCGGCACTGCGGACTGCATCTGATAGCGCGCAATCCCGGGAATGGGACCTGATCGCGACATACAACCTGGATCTGATTGCTAATGGCAAAACCAGCGGAGCCGTCCGAGGTGATTCCGCGGCGCATGCCCGACTGATGTATTTAGTGCAGCAAGCGATTAATGCGATTTACGGCGGGGATGCCAGGACAGTAATCGAAGCTGGTGGCGTGACATTGCAATGGCCGGTTTGGCAATTGGCAGAGCCAGACAGTTACCAAGAAGAGCAGCCGTTGATCGGAGGCAGATTATCGATAGACGTAAGGGTGTCAGTGGTGCCACAATCAGCATCATCGGCGCCAATTGATGAAATAAAAATTGACGCCACGTTGTGGTCGGGGATTTATGATTTTATGGAGGAAGAATAATGAGTATCGGATTTACATTAGTTCCGAGCGGAGCCGCGGCGTCAGCTGTTTTTGTTGAGCAAGAAAATGTACGCCGGGGAGTTCCTGCACCACTACAGCACAAAGTGTTGCTGGTGGGACAGTATAACAGTGGGTTCACCCCCACGGATGACGTGCCGCAGTTACTGCAGGACGTTGCAGATGCGCAACAGCGATATGGACGCGGATCCATGCTGGCGCTCATGGCGGCAAAAGCATTTGCCAGCGGCGGGGTTGGGTATGACGTGTTTGCGCTCCCGGTTGCTGATGACGGATCGGCAATTGATGCAGATGCGGATGTTGTTATTTCCGGCACAGCGACTGCGGCCGGCACGATCGCGATTGTGATTGCTGGCGTGCGAATCGCGACAGCTATCGCATCCGGCGATGCTGCATCCGCAGCGGCTACCGCATTGACTGCATCCATTAACGCAAACTTGGATTTGCCGGTTACAGCAAGCGCCAGCACCGGCACTGTGACAATCGCCGCGAAAAACGGCGGAACGGTCGGGAATCAGATCGCGTTGGTTTTGGAAGAGTCTCCCGCAGGTTTGTCACTGACAGTTCCTGCAGCGTTGACGGACGGCGCAAACGACCCATCATTAACCAGCGCATTTGCGGATCTCGGAGATACCTGGTACACCGAGGCAGTTTGTCCATACCTGGGAGATACGGAAATCAGCGCGTTTGAAGCGTTGGGCGTAGCGCGTATGGATCCGTTGGTTAAACGACCGCTGTTGACGTTTGTTGGCTACACCGATACCCGCGCTAATCTGATCACCGCGCTGGGTGATCGCAACAGCGAGTTTAGCAGCTTTATCCCGGTACACGGATCACCGACGCCGGCGTTTGAGATTGCATCATCTTTTGCAGGCATGTGGGCACGACATCATGCCGGGGATCGCGTAGGACGACCGGTTGTCGGTAATACTATCCCGGGAGTGCTGGCAGGGACAGGTAATGAGCTGACGTACGGTGTGCGCGACACCGGTATTAAGCTGGGAGCGAGCTGGACCCGCAATTTGGGATCCGGTGTGGTGGCCGGTGATACCGCAACCACCAGGACGGAGACCAATCAGGGCGTGGCAACTGATGCGTTCCGTTTTGCAGTGATTATTCCAAACCTGCAATACAAGATTAACGCAGCGGACATTACATTCGGATCCAGTCCGTTTGTCCAGGCTGTTGTTATATCCGACGACGTTGCAGCTGCACCGGCGTTTGCGGTACGTCCCAAAACCGCCAAAGCATACGCAATCCAGCTGGTGGACGATTGGGTTAATCGCGGGTTGACTGCAGATCGAGACGGCGTTGTTGACGGGATAACTGCAGAGATCCATCCGACTAATGCGGGTCGGATTAACGTGTTGATTCCGGACATTCCGAGCGCGGGATTGCGGATTTTAGCTGCCAAAATCGAGTGGGATTTTCTGGTGTAAGGTAGGAGGATAAAGATATGGCAAGAGGCGGAGACGTTAGACAGGTATCCATCAACGGGGTTGAGTACGACCCCGTTGGCGGCGGAAACGGGAGTTACACCGCAATTTTCAGCGGTTTCACTAATGAAAACGTTCCAACCGGAAACGGTGGGTTGCATCAAAACAAAAACCGCAAGTTGGGCGGTTTTGATGGGTTGCAGTTGTCAGTTACTACGGAGCAATACAAAACCTTGCAAGACGTAGCAAACGGCACT
>PUMA01000077.1 GCA_003551155.1 Desulfonatronospira sp. | reverse complement strand
CGCCGTAGCCGAGGTAGTTCTTGTCCCTCTGAAAACTATCATCGAGGAATAGTAGCTTCATGTCTCTCAGTCAACACACACATTGTACCAGGGATCGAAGCGGAGACTGAACACTTCCGAGAATAGTTCAACCAGCCTCCTGGTAGATAGTCGAACGACATGAGAAAGCTGTAGCCTGCCCACAGAGGTAGGATAGTAAGTGTTCCGGAGCAACTAAGGCACATTGACTGCACAACTCATCCGCCGAGCATAACGAGGCCGGCTACAGCATCTTGCTTTTTACTGTTCCTTAGTACAACTCATAATGGTGAAGAGAGAACTTGCTATTCGGTGTGTGTCTCAAACGCTGATTGCGGATATCATCGATAACCTGTTCGAGAAGGTCATCCCGTATCCCACCCATATCATCAGTTGTCACCACAGAATCAGCAAGCCCGTGCTCTTCGTAGTCCTCTCTGCGCCTTATCCAGTCGTTAAAGTATTTGCGCGTATCCAGCATCCCCAGATGCTCCCAGTAGACCTTGGTACCATCTTCCAGGTCAATGACGAAGTCAGGATGAACTGGGAAGCTGAGCTTTGCCAGTCTCAGTTCTTCCTCATACTGGAACTCCAAACCGCTTCTCTGCAACGCCTTGTGAATAATATACTCGCTCTTGGATTTTACCGGTTTCTCTCCCTTTCTAGGAATGTACTTCATTCGCTTGTCGTCCGGTCGTTCGAAGATCGATGTCTGACGGGCAAGCAGAGCAGAGAATCCCTTCGCCCTGGCCAGGATGTTCTCGGTATCATCATAGATAAACAAGATTAACCTTCGCTTGGAGCGAGTCAGAGCCGTGTATATGAGCTCCTTATTCAGCAGATTCAGCCTATTAGGGATTATCACGAACACATTGACAAAATCGCTTCCCTGAGATTTATGAACCGTTATGGCATAAGCAAGCTCGAAGTTCTCCTCATCATCAACCCAATTCAGAACAGAGTCAGCGTCTTTGAAGAAGTATTTTGGAGCTGCAGACCGCCGTGCATTAACAATCCCGATAGAGCCGTTTGAGAGTATCAGCTTCTTGCTCCGTCCGAATCCCGAATAGTAGTTCGCAATTCGAATCAGCTTGTCGGCATGATAGAAGGCCGAGTTATAGTCTTTATGGGACGTATCTCGGAAATCTGTCTGGATGATCTTGTTCATTCCTAGTACACCATAGAACCCGGAACGGTAAGGGCTCAGCAGTTGAACGCTTTCGAGATTCAGAAACTCCCTGAAGCGGTTCTCCTTGTTGGGAACATAGCCGTTCTTGTACAGCCCATGAACCAAGTTAAACTTAGCAACGCCATCATTCGAAGTCAGGTGCGCCCTGATCTCTTGTCTTCGTGCTACTAGAATGCCTCTAAGTTCCGAGGAACTCGCTTGAGCAATTCTGTCGTCGATCTCGCTGAGTTCTCCCTGCAACTCCGAATCGACCAACTCCGAAACCCGTTCCTGAAGCAACTGGAACAACTCCTCCTTCTTCTTCCAGTAGTACACTTCCAGACCTTCTGAGACTCTGGTTTTCTGATACAGTAAGTTGAGAGACTCTTCAAAGTAGCGGGTCCTATCTGAGAAGGCTTCCGCCAGCCTTATGACGTTTGGATCATGTTCTTGGCGGCAATTGGTGGATAGATGAATGTAATGCCTATCGAACAGCGATTCCTGTGAAGCGATGTGACTTATGATGTCCTGAAAGGGTTTGCCAAATCCAATTGGAGGCAACTGGTTCTCATCACCGACAAAGATGATTCGTTTCGGATACTCACCGCTGAATCGGATGATTGAGAAGAGAATGAACAGTTTCTGCAAGTCAACCATCGAGCTTTCGTCGATGATCAAATTGGTTACAGTGATCTTTTCGTTTTCAGGTAAGTCGTGTAACCGATCCCAATCATCGTATGCCCACCAGAACCCATGCTCATGAACAAAGCGGTCGATCGTACTCGCCTTTATATCAAGGCCGGTGTTCAGCTTAATGTTTTCGGACAATCGCAAAGCGGCCTTTCCGGTGGGCGCGAGCACAGCCAGTCCCTCGTTCAGAGCTTTCAGATGGCAGATGACGTGACTGGTCTCAAATGTCTTGCCTGATCCTGGTTTACCGGTTAAGAGGTAGAGAGAACTGCAGAACAGGTTGTTATACAGTTGAAGTCGCTCCTGCCGGAACTGCAACTCATCAAACCCGTGAATCAGAGCTCTTAGGGTTCTGACGCTTTTCTCAATCAGAGATGCGTGGTCAATGCTGGGGCTGGGATAGGGGGTGCGATTGAGCAGAAGCTCGATTCGCTGTCTAATCCTCAGCTCGGCATGATACAGTTCATCAAGATAGACATACTTCTCCGATTCGACCGTTTCAATGTGTAGCCGTTCTCGGAAGTGACTCAGGTATTCCTTTTCCAGATCCAGTATGCCAATCTCATCGATATTGGCTTCAGTTTGATAGATCAGAGGATAGCCTCGAATACTCTCCAAGATGTTTCGCAGGTTATCGTAAACATGACCATAACTCTCGAGGCTCCAAAGATGCTCGATCACAAGACTGCGAATCCGCTCGGGGCTGGATTCGTGTAAGTTTT
>PUMA01000070.1 GCA_003551155.1 Desulfonatronospira sp. | reverse complement strand
TGGCCCCCCATTCATACAGGGCAAATCCTGCGCCGTGCGCACTGCCCGTATAAGCAAAACAAACCAGCACCACCGCCAGAACAATCTTTTTCCAGTTCATGTCCCCTCCAGTCCGGTTTCACAAGGTTAGCTTACACAGCATGATTTTAACACTACTCAAAACTCTGGCTTGCCTAGTCTTTTTCCGGATAAATGGCAACATTGCGGAACAATTTTAATTATCGATATAAAAGGTATATGAATTAAAAATTCAGACCCGGCCTTAATTCATCCGGAAGACCCTGGAATTGTTTTGCGGGCTAAATTCCCATCACGACTGTGAGTACCAGTACGACAATGGCCTGGCCACTGCCATGTACTTCTGCTTTTAAGAAGATCGGGGAGAGCTTATGGAAAATTTAGTCTTCCGGCACTTGCGGGAGAAGACTCAGGAAATTTATTTTCTGCGCAATGGATGGGAGTGTGATTTCATAGCCCTGCCCATGGCCGAGGAACCGCTTTTGGTACAGGTGACCGCAAGGCTGGACCAAACCACTCTGGCCAATGTGATCAAAAGACTTGAAGCAGGCTGAAAATCCCTACCTGGAGGCCATCATTCTCTTTTGTTGACGAAAAGCATTCAGCCAGGCCGGTGTTTTCAGTTCAGTCCGTAATTCTTCTCGCCCATGGCAAAATAGAGCTCTGCCAGAGCCAGCTGATAATCCAGGAGGGCCTGGTTGAGCCTTGCATCGGCACGGGTCAGATGCTCCTGGGCTGTGAGCAGCTCCATGATGGTCCCTACCCTCTGTTTGAACCGGTGTTTCTGCATTTCGTAGTTTTCCCGGGCCGAAGACAGGGCCATCCTGGCTGAATCCATCCTTTCCCGGGATTCCTCCAGGCGCATGTGCGCCGTGCGTACCTCGGTCTGAATGGAGGTGGATGCGTCCTCCAGGATCCGTCCCAGTCTCCTTATTTCATAATCCATGCTTTGCCTGCGGTAATATTCCTGCCCGCCGCTGAAAAAATTCCATTCTATGCTTATGCCCGCAGTCCAGTACCTGTTGGCCTGATCACGATCCAGGGGAGCGCCCATCATGTCCGTGCCCTTTTCCCGGTAATCCCGGCTCCGGTCCACCGCACTCAATTCCAGGTTGACCCGGGGAAGCTTCCGCCCGAGGGCCATGTCCTTTTCCCTGGCGGCTATCTCCATGTTCCTTTCAATGAACTTCAAATCGGTCCGCTGCTCCTGCGCGGTTTGCAGGGCGTGTTCAAGCCGGATTAAAACCGGTGAAATCTCCTTCAACTCACCGCGGTAAAGCACATCGTGTTCCGGATCCAGATCCAGCAGAGCGTTCAGGCGGGTTCTCTGGATCATTTCCTCGTTTTTGACCTGGCTCAGGTTCTGTCTGGCCTCTGCCAGTTCCACTTCGGCCTGGAGCACGTCAACATAAGGGGCCAGGCGAACTGCATAAAAGGCATCCGCCGCCTCCAGGCCGACTTCCAGGCGCTCCACTGTATCCTCCAGGGCGCGGCGGTCTTCCCTGGCCTTGAGCAGCAACAGGAAATGCTCCTGGATTTTACGGATCAGCTCCTGCTCCTCGCTTTCTTTTTCCAGGCGGCTTATCTCTTCTTCCAGCTGGGCCCTCTGGTACGCATTGCGTATGGTCCCCCCGGCATACAGCGCCTGAACCACCCGAAGGGTCCAGGTATCCTGGGTCTGATCCAGGTAGTCGGCATCAGTGGGTCCCCTGGCCCGGATGCTGTCTACCCGGGTACGGCTGTATCCGGCCGAGGCCCTGGGGAAAAATCCCCCCCGGGCTGACCTGACCTCTGATGCGCTTCTCTTGACCCCGTAATCCATGGCATCCATGCGCGGGTTACGCTCCAGCCCTATCTTCACCGCCTGCTCCATATCCAGGACCATGCTTTCCCGGGCTTCAAAGCCGTGCTCCCCGGCCCGGACCTGGACCGGCCAGATAAGCCCCAGGACTGCAGCTGCCAGCAGAAATAATCCGCAATACCTCATTTTTTCCTCCCAGTTCCTGTATATGTGTCAGCGTACGCACGTATGGCCGTGTTGGCGTATCCCGCTCCCGCAGGTTGATGCGCCCGTACACCCTCAGGTTTTCTTAATTTTCCCGGAAAGCCCGGTCCATGCTGTCGATGATGGGGGACAGGACATAACTGAGCACTGTCTGGGCCCGGGTCTGAATATACACTTCCGCGGGCATGCCCGGGGTCAGCTTGTCCACTTCCCCGATGGCCTGTTCAACAGACCCGGGGTCCATTTCCACGTAAACCAGATAATGGGGCTGTTCATTTCTTTGATCAGACTCTATCCGGTCAGCTGAAACGTAAACCACCTCCCCCTCCACCTTGGGTGTATACCTCCTGGGAAAGGCTGACAGCGTGATGCTGGCTCTCTGGCCCTGCCTGACCTCGTCAATCTTGTCCGGAGCAACCATGGCCGAAATAATCAACCCGCTGTCCCGGGGCACGATCTCCATGAGAGGTTCTCCTCCCTGGATCACCCCGCCCTCGGTGCGCACGTTCAGGTTGACCACAACACCGGATTCAGGGGCGGTAATCTCCAATCTCCGGGCCAAATCCTCGGCAGGACGCAGCTGCTCCCTAAGATCCACTATGGACTGGCGCACTTCACCGAGTTCTGAAGCGGCTTCCTGGGCATAACTCTTTTCCAGGTCCTTTATTTCCAGTTCCAGCTCCTGGATTCTCTCCCGGGCCTGTTCCATCTCTGTTGTCAGTTCTTCCTTCCGGGCCCGGTTGGAGTTGAGGCTGCGCTGCAGCTCCAGGATCTGGGTAATATCAATGAATCCGCCTTCCAGCAGAGGTTCCTTGGCCTGGAGCTCTTCCTGCAGCGAGGCAATGGTGTCCTCTATGGACTCCATCTGTCTTTCGCGTCCCTGGATAAGGGACCTCTGGGTATTGATCCGGGCCCTGATCAGCTCAATCCTGCTCTGCCTGGCAGCCATCCTGGACTTGAAAATCTGCTTTTCACTCTGCATGCTCTCGGCCGCATCAGGCAGCCGGGATCGATCCAGCAGTTCCAGGGGCCACTCAATGGTCTCGGCGTTCTCAATTTCCGCCATAAGTCTTGCCTGGCGGGCCTGAAAACTGTCCATCCTGGCCCGGTACATATCCCTTTGCGCCCGCACCTCCTCGCCGTCCAGGACGATGAGCACGTCGCCCCTTTCTACCATATGGCCTTCACGGACCTTGATTTTCTTGACAATGCCACCGTCACGGTGCTGGACCTGCTGGCGGTAGGTTTCAACTATTATGTTGCCCGGGGCAATGACCGCCCCCTCAAGGCTGGCAGTGGCCGCCCACACTCCGATACCCCCGAAGAACAGGGCCACAAATACAAGTCCGACAATAATCACTCTTCTGGAACTTGTGGGGAGGTTCACCCCCTGGGGCCCGCTACTGCCGCTTTCAATGGCCTTCTGGCTGCTGTTGCTCTGCAATGTATCACTGCTCATTTTCTCCACCCCGCTTTTTATGTATTATGTTCAAGTGTGGTCGTGCCTGAGTATGGGGGTGCAGGAGTAAATAACCTTTTTTGATACACCCTTGCCCCCCATACGACTGCACTACCTGGTTTCCATCCGGAAAGTCTTTTTTTCCGGATGTTGAAGCTGTTGGTTTTCTTTCCGGAAACGAGGAGTTTTTTCTTTTGGCAAGGAAATCAAGTAATTATGAGGAGGCGTATCTTAATACGTTGACGTATAATTGTGCAGAGTGACGCCGCCAAAAGGTAAAAGAACCGTTTCCGGATAAAAACTACTTATACACCCATAAGTCTTAAGCCTCTTCCAGTTCAGGATCCCGGCCCTCCCCGAGTGGTCGGACCCGGCCCTGTTCCAGATCAAGAACCTGGTCAGCCAGCCTGATAAGCTCATTATTGTGGGTGATGACCACCACAAAGGTATTCTTCGCCTTGAGTCCGCTCAAAACTTCCTTCATGGCTTCGCGTCCCGGCTGATCCAGATGGGAATCAGGCTCATCCAGAACCACCAGCCAGGGATCGTTGTACAATGCCCTGGCCAGAACAATGCGCTGCTTCTGTCCGCCGGAGAGGCTGATGCCTGCCGGGCCCAGGCGTGTATCATAACCCTGGGGCAGACCCAGGATCATTTCATGGGCACCGGCCTGCATGGCTGCATGGATCACCGCCGGAGAATCCACCTCTCCAAGCCTGGCGATGTTCTCGGCCACGGTCCCGGAAAAAAGCTCCAGTTCCTGGGGCAGGTAGCCCATCTTCCCTCCCAGGACTTCCTGGTCCAGCTGATCCAGGAAGACATCACCCATGAGCACCCTTCCTTCATCAGGCCTCCACACCCCCAGAAGCACCTTGGCCAGCGAAGTCTTGCCAGTCCCGCTGGGACCGGTCACTGCAAGCATTTCCCCCGGCTCCATGGTAAAGGATATGTTTTGCAGAACCCGGGTCTCACCCAGGTTGAGGCTCACCTTTTCTACCCGGTATTTATCAGGCTGTTCCTGGAGATCTCCTGCTGGAAGCTCTTGAGGCTCGTCTTCCATCATGGAGTTCAGCCTCTGGTAGGCGATCCTGGCATCCACCAGGCTTCTCCAGGCATTGCCCAGCATCATTATCGGGGACAGGGCCCGGCTCATGAACATGGCCGAGGCTACCATGGTCCCCAGCGTGGCCTCGTGGATGATGACCAGGTAAGCACCGGTGGACATGATCACCACCACTGTGCCCATCATTATGAACTTGGCCAGGCTCTGGAAAAAGCCGTTTCTGGCGGCCAGAGTGTCCTCGTAGCAGACATCCTGGCTGTTGAACTGCTTCCATTGAGTGGTCATGGCCGGGAACATGCCCATGGCATAGACAGTCTGGGCGTTGCGCATGGAAGAATTCAGGAACTGGTCCGTGTTCATGGAGGACTGCGAGTGCCTGGCCTGCATCCTGGAGGTGCTTATTTCCTGGACCACGACTGTGAGAAACAGAAGAACAGCCCCGGCGCAGGCCAGATAGCCCAGCAGAGGATGGAAAAGAAAGATTACAGCCAGGTATACCGGCACCCAGGGGGTGTCGAACACGGCAAAGATACCCGTGCCGCCCAGAAAATTGCGGATACTGTTGATGTCCTTGAGTCCCTGGGTGTGCTTGACCGAGCCTGCAGCCACGGACTTGTCCAGCATGGTCTTGAAGGTCCTGCCGGCCACCACCTGGTCGAATTTGACTCCGATGCGCACCAGGAGCTTGGAACGGATCACCTCCAGCACCCCGGAGATGACATAGGCCCCGATGACCGCGGCTGTCAGGAAAAGCAGCGTTTCCATGCTGCGGCTGTCCATGACCTTGTCAAAGAGCAGACGCAGATAAAGGATATAGGCCAGGGCCAGCACGTTGATGAACATGCTGAAGAAGAAAGCGCACCCTATATGCGGCAGGAATTTGATCAGGTATTTCTGCATTTATTCACCTTTGTTGCGTATGTACATACTTCCATACCTACTTCGGCAAAAGCTTCTGCAGCACCTGCCTGCTAGGTCCATACATGGCCACCTGCCCGTTCTTGAGCAGGAGCAGCTGGTGGGTGAACTGCAGAAGCCCGGGCCTGTGCGTGACCAGGACCACTGTTTTTTCTCTTTCCCGGGCCTGCTTCATAATCTGGGAAAGGGCCTGGAGCCCCTTCTGATCCAGGCTGGCATCGGGCTCATCCAGTATGAGTATCCCGGGGTCTCCGAACAGTGCCCGGGCCAGGCCGATCCTCTGCCGCAGCCCCCCGGGAAGATTAAGGCCCTGTTCTTCCAGTTCGGTGTCAAACCCCCCGGGCATCCCCTGAATGATTTCCTCTATACCGGCCTGCCTGGCGGCCTCCAGTGTCTTTTCCTGTTCATCCGCCTGGAATCTGGCGATATTCCGGCCAATGGTCCCGGCAAAGAGCTCCACCTCCTGGGGAAGATACCCTATATGGCGCCCCAGCTGCTCCTGGTCCCACTGATGCATGTCCGCCCCGTCGAGACGGAGTATGCCGTTCTGAGGACGCACAGCCCCGGTGAGAATCCTGGCCAGGGTGGTCTTGCCTGCTCCGCTGGGGCCTATGAGTCCAAGGATCTGGCTGGCCTTGAGTTCGAAGGAAATGCCCTTAAGGATGGGTTTGCCGCCCTGGGCATAGACCAGGGATTCCGCCTTGAGATGGCCCTTGGGCGGGGGCAGCTCCAGGCCGGTTTCCTTTTCCTGCTCCTCCAGTCCGGCCAGGTATTCCTTCAGACGAACAAAGGCATCTCTGGCATTCTGGTATTCCTGCCAGCCGTTGACCGCCATCTGCATGGGCATGACCACTCTTCCGGCGATGATTACGGCAATAATCACCAGGGCGCTGTCCACCTGGCCCTGAAGCATCATGGCAAAGCCCGCCCCCATGAGCAGAACCAGCATGATCCAGCCCATGGATTTGGAAATGGCGGAATGTATTCCGGCCTTTTCACTGGCCTCTGTCTGGTCCCGGACCATCAGATCCTGCATGGAGCGCCATTTCTGGGTGAGCTGGGGCTGCATACCCATGGCCCGTACTGCCTGGGAGTTGTATACACATTCCTGGGCAAAGGCGTTGGCCCGGGAAAAGTGCTGGTTGGAGCTGCGCAGAAGCTCCCGGGTGGATTTACGGGTGGCCAGCTTGGTGCCCAGGATGATCATGATGCACACCAGGGCCAGGATTCCCAGAAGAGGACTGATGTAAAAGACAATCAACAGCATCAGCGGAGCGATCATGGTGTCCAGGAACGCAGTGGATGTGGGAGAGCTCAGAAATTTCCTGACCGTGGACAGGTCCTGCATGGCCGAAGATGACTCCCCTTTGCGGCCCAGGGCCCTGTCCTTGAACATGCCCCGCAGTATCTTTTCCCCCAGCTGGTGGTTCAGATACACGGCAAAGCGGCGAAGCAGGGCGAAACGCAGCACGTCAAATATGGTCATGAACACCAGCGCGCCCAGAGCGGCCAGAGCAATGACGGCAATGCCGGATATGCTCTCGCTGGGTACCACCCACCTGAAGAGCATGATCATGTTGAAGGGCAGGGCCAGGGTCAGCATGACCACAAAAAAGCTGAGACCTATGGCAATGATGAGTACTTTTCTTAATTCTTTCTGCATGTTGAACTTCCGGTTTTTTAACTGGCGCCTTTTTTCTGCACCTGTCTTATGAGCAGGGGAATCCGCCCGGCCCTGTTCCATTTTTCATCCCGGCCGTATTCAACGACCACGTAATGGATGCCGAAGCTGGTGATATCCAACGTATTGATTCTGAAATTCAACCTGTGCCTGGGTCGATCCAGGACCATGAAATTCGTCTGCAAAAGGGCCCTGGCCGTCCTGTCAGGCCTGACCAGCACTATTCTGAACCTGAAGGATTCTTCTTTTTCTCCCTCTTTCTCCCACAGGCTGCCCAGAAATATGGGACCTATGCTCACCGGCACCCCGGTGGCTGATCCTTCTTCAATGCACCTGACATAGGTGACTGAATTGGTTTCCTGGTCCGTTATGATGTCCCGGCATAAAACCGACCATACATTTCTTATCATTGCCTATCCTGTCAAGCTGTCAGCTCAAAAAAAACAAGCCGGTCCGGGGCTGACCGCCAGGCGGGTTCTCCAGCACACTGTTTTACTGAATGAAAGTACTGCTGGCACCGCTGCTGCCCCAGACCAGCTCTCCGGGCTCGGTCTCGCCTCCAACGGTCATGCTGGAAACCATCTGGTGCACTTCCTGGACCGTTTCCGCCAGTCTGTCCCTGAACAGGGACGAGGCCTTCTCCTGGCTCAACCTGGTGCTCAAAAGATAAACCACATAACCGTTCAGAGACACGCCCTGCTCCACGGCCTCCATGGCCAAATCAGCATGCAGGGACCTGGGCAGGCGCAGCCTGAACTGTCCGCTGAACTCTTTTTTTCTGTCCTTGTCTGTCATTTTTCTTCTCCTGCATCGACTGCCACAAAATCGATTCAAAATGATTTCCGGTTCCTGGACCTTTGCTGCAAAATTATGTTGTAATTGAAATGTGCACTGTTCATTTTCATTGCATGTTTCCGGCTCCGGGGCTTTGTAAAAAGCGACCCAAAAACTTGCTCACAGACGGACTAAAGCCCGCACTTTACCAGGAATCCAGCACCAGCATAAAAAATAACGTGCGGACTTAAGTCCGTCTAGCTCGCTTCAGACAGTTTGTGCCGCTTTTTCCAAAGCCCCGGAGCCGTTTATCAAGGCTTCGAGCATTTCCGTGTTCTGAGTATTTACGTGGAAATCCACACATGGCGTCGAGGAGTATGCTTTCTGAATTAATATTATTTTACTTTCAGAGTTTCCGGCTCCGGGGCTTTGGCTGTCAAGCCAAAGCATCCACGCATTGTGTCGATGGACTTGACAAATCAACCCTTGAATTTGTATATGAAAAACTTGGTACCATATATGGAACCATTGTCAACAAAAAATTTTGCCTGGGGATTTTTTTATGAATTGTAAAAAATTTCATGATATTATAACAAAATCCCACTTCCTGCCACGCGGGAACAGTTGCGCTCAAACCTGAAAACCAGGGTGTACATGAAATCCTTTGATCAATACCTGTGGATCATTGAGGGGCCCTACTATTACCTGGACAAATACAGCCGGGTGGCTGGCCTGGGACCGGACTGCGCCATACCGCTGGTATTCAGGGTGAACCAGGACCCCTTTGACCAGGCCAGGCTTACCTACCCGGGCCTCAAATGCCGCCGCCCGGAAGCCTGGCTCAAGGTCCTGGCCCTCATGTACGTCAACCACGTTTCATTCAGACTCTACCTGGGGGAAGGCCTGGAACAAAGTCCCACATCACTGACCCTTTTAAGGCCTGCAGTGCATAAGGATCTCCAGGCCATTCTCGGCTTCGCGGCCCGCAGGAAAGTATTGGAACTTCAAAGATATGAAGCCCTGCTGGACCGCGCCTTCAGCCTTCTGCACCGCATGGGACCGGGGGAGTGAGTGTGGGAGTGTGGGGGTATGGGAGTCGGGGTATGCTTGTATTCGGGTTTTCTTTCCTGTATTTTTTCACCCATGGGTCCCTGAAAGGAAGAATTTTCTCTATGGTCAATGCATTGCCCGGCTAAGGAATCCTCACTATGAATCCCAATTCGTTCCAGGTGGAGAACTTAATTACCCTGGCCCTTGTTTTTTTCGTTTCCCTGGTCCTGGCTGTAATTTTCACCCCCCTGGCTGACCGCCTGGCCAGAAAGCTCGGGATAATGGATCCCCCCGGCACCAGAAAGATCCATAAATCCAGCGTATCCCTCCTGGGCGGCCTGGCCATGGCCCTGGCCCTCTTTTTGACCCTCATTTCCCTGGTGCAGTGGAGTTCTGAGATGCAGGCCTTCCTCACAGGAGCGGCGATTGTTACTGCAATAGGCCTGCTGGACGATCAGCGTGGACTGGGCCCTGGGATAAAGTTTACGGGACAGATAACTGCTGTAGTGATTTTTTTGCTTCTGGGCGGGGACTTGCTGCGCAACCTGGGTAACATTCTGGGTACAGGGGACCTTGAGCTCGGTTTTTTTGCTCCCTGGCTCACCGTTCTGGGCATGGTTGGTCTGATCAACGCCTTCAACCTCTCGGATGGACTGGACGGTCTTGCCGCGGGACTGGCAGGCATTGCCTGCATCTTTCTGATCCCCTTTGCCTACGCCCAGGAAAACTGGACATTCCTACTGGTCCTCACTTCCCTCTTCGGGGCCATCCTGGGTTTTTTACGCTATAATTCATTTCCTGCCCGGATCTTCATGGGTGATGCCGGAAGTCTTTTTCTGGGCTTCTGCCTGGCCGCGGCCGCGGTATCCCTGGCAGACCCCGCGGCCGCGGCCAAGGATTACCGTCCGGTAACCGCATTGATCATCTTCAGCCTGCCCATCGCGGATACCCTGTATGTCATGTTCCGCCGCCTGCTCCACGGCCAGAACCCCTCCAGGGGAGACCGCAGCCATCTGCACCATCGCCTGCTGGACATTGGTCTGGGGCATCAGTTGTCGGTGAGCCTGCTCTATGGACTCATGTTCCTCACGGGTGTTGCGGCCTGGTCCATGCGTCCGCTGCCGGAGCATGTGCAGTTCTTTGCCCTGCTGGGCTTCTACCTGACCCTGTACATTTTTCTTTATGTCTGTGAACAGAAGAGAAAAGACAGGGCCTCATTCCAGGCCCGGCAAGTTTCAAAGCTTTCCATGCGGCCCCTGAAGGGTCTTTATGGTTTTCTCATCAGACATACCAAAAAAATTGCCGCGATCATTTTTGTTCTGTTCAGCCTTCCTGTGCTTGCTGTTAACCCATCCGGGACATATACAGCGCCTTACCAGTTCTTCCTGATCATATTCACTGTGATATATTACCCGTGGAGAGGGGGAACAAGACATATGTCTCTGGCTCAGGGCCTTGTTTTTTTTAATCTCTTCTCCCTGATCCTGATCTATAACCTTTATTTTGCCGGGATCGACCTGTTTGCGCTGTGGATAATCACCCTGGCAGCGACAGCCCTGACAGCGGCTGTTCTGCGTATGGGCAGCCTGAAACGTTTAATGTTGATTCTGCCAGGCAGCTTCGAGTTCCTGCTGCTGGGAGTGGCCATTACTGTGCCTGTTCTGCTGCATTATTTTGTTTTTGTTGACCTGGTGTTCAGATATATTCTGTTTAAAAGCTTTCTATTATCTCTTTGTTTTGTTGTATTTCATAAGGTCTATCTCAGAAATAAACCTGGACATAATCTTATGGTTATACTGCTGCTTCTCGCGGCCCATTCAACTATTATGATCAGACCGCTGTAAATTTCCGGTCAGAACAGCATGGAACAGGAGCGTTCCTGCTTATTGCATGAAAATACTTCACATCTATCATAAATACCTGCATGACTCCCAGGGAGGTCTGGAACAGGCCATCTATCAGATCTGCAAGGCCACCGGTGCGTCAGGAATACACAACCGCATTCTCACCCTGGGCAGGCATTCAGGATTCAAATCCATTATCAGGGACGAGGCACAGCTTCATTCCTACGGACTCTCTTTTGAAATTGCATCCTGCGGCTTTTCTTGGCCTGCCCTGAAAAGCTTCCGCCATGAGATCCAGTGGGCGGATCTGGTGCATTACCATTACCCCTGGCCTTTTGCCGATTTAATGCATACCCTGTTCAGAGTTCAGACGCCTGCGGTGCTCACTTATCATTCAGACATTGTCCGCCAGAAAACTCTTGATATGCTTTACTCCCCCCTGCGCTCCAGGTTTTTTTCCTCAGTAGGCAGAATCGTAGCCACTTCTGAAAATTACCTCACGTCCAGCAAAGTGCTTGCAGGATACAGAGAAAAAACCTCTGTCATTCCCCTGGGAATCGATCCGGACACTTATCCTGAAGCAGACCCGGAAACCCTTAGTACCTGGGAACAAAAAGCCGGCAGAAATTTTTTCCTGTTTGTGGGGGTGCTGCGTTATTATAAAGGACTGCACATCCTGCTGGAGGCCGTGCGCAACGCGCCTTTCACCACCATCATTGCAGGCGATGGACCGCTCAGGCCAGAACTGGTGGACAGGGCTGCAGCTCTCGGCCTGCAGAATGTCCGCTTTCCGGGCTCTCTCAGCGAACGGGACAAAATAGCCCTGCTTCAATTGTGCAGGGCAGTGGTGTTTCCCTCATTTTTGCGCTCCGAAGCCTTCGGCATGACCCTCCTGGAGGGTCTGATGCTTGGCAGACCGCTTATTTCCTGCCGGCTGGGCACCGGGACTGACTATGTGAATCTGCACAATGAAACCGGACTGGTGGTGGAGCCGGGTGATCCTGTTTCTTTGCGCAGGGCAATGGACTATCTGCATGAAAACAGGAAAGAGGCTGAAAGATTTTCAATAAACGCCGGGCAAAGATTCAAAAACCTTTTCAGCGCAAAAATAATGGGAAGCGAATACATCCGCCTGTATTCTGAACTGTTAAAACAGGTTCAAAACTGAATAGTTTTCTTTCCGGAAACGGTTCTTTTTCCTTTTGGCTGCGTCAACCTGCACAATTCTTCGTCAACGTATTAAGATACGCCTCCTCATAATTGTTTGATTTCCTTGCCAAAAGAAAAAACTCCTCGTTTCCGGAAAGAAAACCGGTAGTTTCAGCATCCGGAAATAAAGAATTTCCGG
>PUMA01000099.1 GCA_003551155.1 Desulfonatronospira sp. | reverse complement strand
CAGATCCTTATGCATCTTCAATCCACTCTCTGGAAAAATCATCCACATTTTCCTGGATATGGCTTTTGATTTTGCCCAGCAGCCTGGCTTCTATCTGTCGCACTCTCTCCCGGGTAATGCCATATTTTTCCCCGATTTCCCGTAAAGTAACCGGAGAATCGGCCAACAGCCTCAGCTCAATAATGTCTTTTTCCTTGTCGCTCAAATGGGGAATCATCTCTTTTATATTCTGCTGCAAAAGATGAGCTGTCTCTCCCTGCAAAAGAATTTCTTCAGCCCCCTCACCAATGGCCGGCATTACGTTCATGGGCGTGACATCGGAATCTTCATTATAGGGCATATCCAGAGAAAGGTCGTGCTGGCTCAGGCGCTGACCCATTTCCACCACATCGGACTCAGAAACATCCAGGCTCTGGGAAATGGCATCGGCATCCGCAGTTATACCCATGGATTCCAGTCTTTGTTTCTCCTTGCTCAAATTATAGAAAAGTTTGCGCTGGGCCTGGGTGGTGCCCACCTTGACCATGCGCCAGTTGTCCATGATGAATTTCAGGATGTAGGCTCTGATCCAGAATGAAGCATAATAAGAAAACTTGATTCCCTTGTCAGGGTCAAATTTTTTAAGGGCTTTCATAAGCCCCACATTGCCCTCCTGGATAAGATCCAGAACATTTTTCATCCATTTGCGCTGAAATTCCATGGCGATCTTGACCACCAGACGCAAATTGGAGGTAATAAGCATGAACGCGGCCTCCTGGTCTCCCTCATCGCGAAATTTTCTGGCCAGCTCAAACTCATCCTCGGCAGAAATGGTGGGAAAGTTGCTTAACTGACGCAGATAAATGCGCAGGGCATCCATGGGTACCGGAGCATTACTGGACATTGGGCTTACTTCCTTGCCCAGGGCACTTTCAAGCTTGCTGGATACCTTTTTTTCGTCCAGATGCTCTCCGCCCTCACCGGGTGTCAAACGCTTTTTGCTTCTGCTCATTTTATCTTTGGTTCCTCGACGTTTGCTATGGAATCATGTTGAATTAAAATAATGTGTTTTTGCATTCGGTGCATCCGGCTCCTTGATTTTGTCAAAACCCAGGAGCCGGCCTTCAGGGTAAGGCTCTTTGTTTTTTAGCTCTGTGAAAAAGTCCACAGGCTGCGTCGAGGAGCCTTGTCTTCTTGTCTTTACTGATTCTTCTGCAAAAAATCATGAACCAACCGCGCTGAATCCTTTCAGCTGTTCCACTCCATGGCCTCTAATGTCTTTATCACCTCTATGGCGTGACTGTGACACATCTGCCTGAAACAGGATTTCTTAAGGGCAGACCCCAATTCAGGCACTGTAACAATTTTGAGTTAGTAGAATTATTTTATAACTCTTTTATCATTTATGATCAATGTTTTTCAACAGGTAATTATATCAGACAAAACTTCTCTTTACCTTAATTCTGAATAGATATATATACTTTTCCATGCAATTCTTAAAATTTTTATCCAGCAGCAGAATAGGCATTTTTGACGGCGGCATGGGTACCCTTCTGCAGTCCAAGGGTCTGAAGCCCGGACAGTCCCCTGAAGATTTCGGGCTGCAGAACCCTGATGCCATCCATGATGTTCATTCCAGGTACCTGAAGGCAGGCGCCCATATAATCACCACCAATACTTTTGGAGGCAGCAGGTATAAACTCAAAGAAAAAACAGACCCTGTGGAGTTCAACAGGAAAATGGCCGCCATGGCCCGCAGGGCTGCTGGAAATAAAGGCTTTGTTGCGGGCAGCGTAGGTCCTACAGGAAAAATGCTTGCCCCTTTGGGAGATATATCCTTCAGCCAGCTGCTGGAGGCTTTCCGGGAACAGATTCGAGGTCTGGTACAGGGCGGTGTGGACCTCATTCTGGGAGAAACCCATCTGGACCTGGCTGAAGCCAGAGCAGTGGCCATGGCTGCCCGGGCTGAATGCCATCTGCCTGTGGCCATTTCCATGACCTTTGAAAAGGGCACCAGTCTCACCGGCACTTCTCCGGATATATTTCTGGACAGCATGCAGAATATGGGTGTTGACATCATTGCCATAAACTGCAGCTGCGGACCTGAAGATTTCATTCCTCTGGTCGAGGCCATGCAGCCCAGGCTGAATACTCCCCTGATTGTCCAGCCCAACGCTGGAATCCCTGTGCTGGAGGACGGGGAAACCGTTTTCAAGGTCGGCCCGCAGGAGTTTGCAGAAAAGGTCCGGGTCTTTCTGGACATGGGAGCCAAATTTCTGGGAGGTTGCTGCGGCACTACCCCTGAGCACATCAAGGCCCTGGCCGGTATGGCTGCAGACGCCCAGTACTTCCCTCCAAAACCCCGAGAGCAACCCTGTGTTGTGCTTACTTCCAGGAGCAGGAGCGTGTCCTTTGGATTTGACTTTCCTCCGGTACTCATAGGGGAGAAAATCAATCCCACGGGCAAGGAAGACCTGGCTTCCGAACTGCAGGGATTCGGGTTTTTCCGGGCACTGAAACTGGCAGAGGAGCAGGTGTCCGCCGGCACCCGTGTTCTGGATGTTAATGTCGGCGCTCCCATGGTGGATGAGGGCAATGTGCTTCCTGCCCTTTGCCGTGAGCTTGTATCCAGGT
>PUMA01000152.1 GCA_003551155.1 Desulfonatronospira sp. | reverse complement strand
AATCGGTGCAAAGGCGCAGGGAAAAAGAACCTTGCGCCCAGCACCCATGGCCAATCCCGGTATGCCTTTCCGCGCTTTTTCGTTGTATTCAAGGAAGATATAAAGACATGTCCATGTCTGTCTTCACCCCTGACCTGAAAGAGGTGCACAGCATCAAAACCCGATTGGGAACAGTCACCGTGCCAGATCCTGCCCGCCTATCTCCCCTAAGTCAGCCAGTGCAGCAACAGCATGAACAGCACCACAAAAACAAGACATAAAAAGGAAAGGAAAGTTCCGAGAAGCATTATTCTCTGATCCGAGGCTTTTTTGGGACAGCGCAGGCGAAAACTGCACACGGGACAGACAAATTCCCTGCTCTTTACCAGGACACTGCATCTGGGGCACCTCTTGGGGGCCATAATTTTGCATCTCGTCCTCCCGGAATCCGGGACAATGCCCTGATAATACACTTTTGGCTTCATGCCATTCTCTCCAGGATTTTTGCTTTCGAAAGTATGCCCAAAAGACATGTTTATGCATGCAGGTCATATCAGAAAACAGCAATAAGTAATATATCACTTAATGCACATAAAGGCTTGAAGCAATATATGCCGGAAACAAGCATCGGGTTCCTGCAGACCTTCTGCCGGTTTTCGGTTTAGAAGGAAAGATTTTTTCCGGCAGGTCAAGCAGGTAAATTGAGGGAATATTTTGACAGGCAGATTCGAAATTCAGGAGCTGCACCGCTGATGTCACTCATGCAGATTTTGATCAGGGGGGCATTTGTCAGGCAGGAGGATCTTTCGACCGGTCATTTTCTCATCAGACATTAAAAATGCTTTCTGCTTCTTCATTACGTAGAATTGCTGCATGCCTTTCCATCTCGGAAACTACTCTGCGGCTCTCATCAGTATCAGCATCGTGAAAGGCTTTGAGAGCGGCCCTGCTCACCTCCATTTCCGCCTGACCCAGCTTTTGCAGGAACTTCTTAAAGTCATGCCTGGTCTTGTAGGCTGCACGGACCAGCTCAGGATAATCTCTGCCGGATCGACTTAGCAGCCCTTTGTAATGCCTGATGAGCAAACGCACCTCGTCCAGCTGTCTGTTGCGCACTTCCTGCACATTGGGGCCGTCCACATGGTAATCGGCAAACAGGTCCATTTCCTTTTCCTGTTTTCGCTGGCCCGAGGCCAGTTCTTCCCTGGCCAGGTTCAGGGCGTGCAGTTTGGTCCGGGTAAAACCCTGCTGGAAATTATTCAGATTTTCCTTGAACCTTTTGATCTGATTGGCATGGTAGATAAACAGAATAGGTACAAGAAACATCCACACCGTCAGCCTGGGCTTCTGGATCACCGAACTTGCCAGACTCTGGGCGAACTGTTCTTCATAAACCCGGATAATGGTTGCCCGCTGATCAAGCTCCTGATTCACAGCATCCTCCTAAATCTTATTGTTCAGCCTGGAGAGAATCCCTAAGTCTCTACCGGGTCTCCTGGAAAGCATTTTCATGTCCACCTAGATATAGAGCAGGTCCTGCAAAGTCAAGCTGCCGGCCGGGCCTGCCTCACTGCAGCGAACCTCTGGCTGAACATTGGGGATTACCCGGCAATACTCCGGGCCAGGCTGTCGGAATTTTGAAAATCGTTATATCTTTGTTCGCTCAAGGGATAATCCCAGGAGCCGCTGCGAATCTCAATATTGCCTCCGAACCCTGTTTTGAAACGGTACAGACCATAAAATGGATGTGCGGGATCTTTGACGGGAGAAACCGCGCCCATGTCATAACGGGTACAACCCCGTAGACGAGCCTGCCGCATGGATTCCCAATGCAGGGCGTGGGAACCCATGAGATTTCTGTACTTACTGGATGAGGCACCGTAGAGAAAATGCGCAGTAGAACCTGATATGGCTGTAATGGCCCCGGCCAGCAGTCTTTTTCCGTGAGTTGCCAGAAGAAAGAGCACTTCTGAATAGCAGGGATCGTGCAGGTGAGCATTGAACAGAGCTGAAAAATGCCCATATGCACAGCCTGAAAAACCGTTGCGGCCGGCTGTCTGCAGATAGAGCCGGTAAAAATCCGGCAGATCCGCCATGGAACCCGGCCTGATCCTGACCCCCTTTCGTCCGGCCAGGCCGATGTTATAGCGGGTCTTGGGCTTCATGCGGGCCAGGATCTCATCTTCCCGGCATCCAATATCCACAATCATGGTACTTGCCACAGTCATGTCCATGGAAGCCTTTTTCAGGTTCCAGGAGCTGGTTCCAATATTCATGCGCATTTCCCTGACTCTGGCTTCAGGATAGTTCTTCAGGCGCCGGGACTGTATGTCCCGGGCGTACCTGGACTCCCATGGAAGGTCATAACGGATAAAGGCTGTTTCCGGTTCCAGATGCTTTTTCAGGGATTCACTCAGCTCCTCCAGAAAAGGACCGTAATTTTCTTTATCCGGAGAGTATTCAGGACCCTGGGGAACATATGCGCTCAAAAGATTTGGGCCATGAGACTGAATGAGCACCAGAAAATCACCTTTAATTTCCCAAGAGGAGGATAAGATGTCAAAGGCCTGAACCCTGCATCCCAGGAGGGACTTGACTCTTGCCCAGTAAAGGGTCTGAAACAGAATGTCTGTAGGAAAAAGACCGTGTAAGGTTTTTCGTGTAAGTCTCAGCGCCATGTTTCACCTTCAATTCAGATTATTTTTCAGAGATACTGATTACAACTTAAAATTCACTATAATATCCCAGACTTATTCTGATGTCTAGAAAAGAAGATTAACTCCCTAAGCAACAAGTATAAAGCAATCAACTCCAAGAAAAACTGTTGACCATAGTTCTCCACAAAAGCCAGAAAACAGGCAAGTAAGGTTCCTTGGATTAAAAGCCAGCCTTGGCTGTAAAGAACAAACTCCTGAGGGGCAAAAAAGGGATTATTAAAGTTGATCTTTGGCAAGAACAAAGTTTGACAGGTCAATTGATTATGTCTTAGATAACCTCATGTTCTTCAGGTCACAATCTTTAAAAATAAAGGAGGTAATCAGCGATGAAACGATTTGTGGTTATCGGCGGGCTCTTTGTTTTTGTGCTGGGCTTTCTGGTTATGCCCACTCTGTACGCAGGTTTGACCTATCAGCACGAGGGTTTTTATCCTGATGACATGATGCTGTATCCCCCCAAAGAGTATGAAGATAAGTATGGAGAAAGGAGACTCGCCCCGGTACCGTTCTCCCACGACCTGCACTATGAATACGACTGCATGATCTGTCACCACACTGGAGACTACTATATGGGCTGCATGGAAGCGGGATGCCATGATATGGCGGAAAATGAACCGGTGGAGAATGTGATCATTCCCGGAACGCGCATGCAGGGAAATATTTATTACTTTGAAGACGCCTATCACGAAATGTGCATGCTGGGATGCCATATGGAGGAAGAGGCAGCCCCTACTTCCTGCATCGGCTGCCACCAGCGGTAAGTTTAATGAGTCTGATAAAGTCCCTGATCCTTTGCCGGCCTGGGCCCATGTGATCTTTGTTTTTTATGTTCACCCGGTAAAACCCTGCTTTGCCTGTGGGTCAATTTTTCCTGCAGGGTCCAGTCCGCTTTGAGCCGCTTGGACCCTGCAGGATTTTGCCGAACGAATTCCACACATCATATCCCTGAATCACTGGATAATTTGCTGTTCAGGGATCAAAAACCCTTAACCAACCGGAACAGAATCTGTTCACCAACACGCCCTGCAGGCAGGACATCCTGCAGAGTTTCATTACCTGCTCCTGGAAAAACCAGCCTCAAGATTCTTTTACTTTCCAGGCATCTTGTCAAAAATCCTCTGGGACTTTTCTGCGGCCCGTTCAGCGCGGTCCGCAGCATCCTTTGCTTCCTGTGTCAGCCTTTGAGCTTCCTTGCAGCATTCCTCAGCAGTACGGGCTGCCTGATCAGCCCTGGTCATGGCCTGATCCGCCCTGCCCTGAGCCCCGTCAGCCTTGGTGTAAGCATCATCAGCCTTGCGCTGCGCCTCCTCGGCAATCGCCCTGACCTCATCCAGCTGACCAGTGGTGGCACAACCGCTCATAAACGCCAGTGAAACCAGAAAAACCAGACAACATAACAGAGACAGTCCTTTTTTAGTCATTTCCATCCTCCTTTTGCTTTATGCTGTTAAAAGTTATCCTTGGTTTGGTACACGCAACAAGCCGGATCTTTTAGAACTCCCTGCTTACAGGAGTCGGCACGCCCTTCTTTTCCTTAATGCTCTGGAGAACCTTTTGCGGATCTACAATGCTGCACAGCCCGCTGTCCTGAATTATCCTCCATGTGTGGGATTCCATGTCGGGAATGCGGCCGTAGATATCCGGATGAACCTCCAGAAAAACAGCTTTGTCCCGGACTCCGATCTTCACCGGTTCGTATATGATCTCGACCTTGGCCCCCTTTCTGGTTTCATAATAAAATTGTTCAATATGTTCCGGGTAAAGCCTGATGCATCCGCGACTGACCATGCGGCCGATGCTCCATGGAAAATCTGTCCCGTGAATTCCCAGGTTTTTTTCAGACAGTCCTACCCAGTAATTTCCCAAAGGGTTGTCGGGCCCGGGCGGCACCACTCTTCTGCCATACCTTTGGACAGCATCGTCCGGGACTGTCCATGAGGGATTTTCAACTCTTTCAATAACCCGGCTTTCCCCCAAAGGGGTTTCAAATCCTTCCCTGCCGACACCAACAGGGTATGTCCTGACCATATTTATGTCTTTTAAAAAACGGTACAGGCGCATCTCCGGAATATTGATCACCACCTCCTCATGCCTGGTGGGCGGAAGGATCCATTTGGTCGGGACATCTATTTCCAGGCCCTTTTCCGGCACCCACGGATCAATATCAGGGTGATACAAGACAATCTGATTGTATCCGAGCCCGTATTTCCTGGCGATTTCCAGCAGAGTCTGGCCCTTTTGCACCTCATGAGAGTCAATAAAGCCAATAACCGGCATCAAACCTTTTTTGCCCCCGGGGCCCTCCTGAATCTGATAAGGGTACGCAGCAGCAAATGCATTTGTCTTGCCTGTCCAGCCCCCCAGCCCCAGAGTGAGCAGCACAAACAATAAAAAAAGTCGCTTCATTTTAAGGTTCAACTCATCCTCGGTCCTGGACAAAAGCCTGGATGCCCAACCAATTAAATTTTTCAGTATATTATTTTTAAAAGACATTCTGATTATTGTCAATATATTCTGGGAAAACCGGCTGCCAGTCCTTGATCGGCACAGACCCGCGGGCATGCGCAGCGACAAACGGTCAAGCCAGGAATGCTCAGGGCTCCCGGCTGAGACGAACCACAACCATCTGTCTTCTTTATTTTAATCCCTGCCTACCACCAGGGATAAGGATGATAGTAAGGGTGATAAAGGCGCCGGTAGGGATACGGATAATGCCAGGGATCACGGGGGTACGGTTCATAGCGCACTGCAGGTTTCTCTTCCCACAGGCGTATCTCTTGAGCATAAATCAAAGGGTATCTGTACTCCATCTCACCAAGCTTACCTGTCTTTTCTCCTTGGATCCTGCCCGCTACGGTTATTCTCCTGCCCTTGCTGAAGATTTCCGGGTCCAGGAGCCGCTCATGAAAAACCAGGAAGCGCCCCTCTGACTCATCCAGGTCCACAGGCTCGCCCAGACGGTTCGTTCTGGTCTGGTAAACTTCAAGCAGTGACCCGTCATCCCTGTTCACGGTGTTCACGATCACTCCGCCCAGGATCACCATCTTTCCCTGGAACTCCTTCGGATCATGTTTCAGCTGGACAAAAGAAATTTCCCTGTCAGCCTGCTCAAGGTACTTTTCTGAAATAGCGTGGGAGCAGCCTGAAATAATTGCCGCCAGAAAAAGAACCAGGAGTTTTTTCATCTTTCCTCCGGCAATAATTCCTTTAACATGGTCATCACCCTAAAAACCTATTCCAATGCCCACACCGAAATGAAATCCCGTTCTCGCCGGGATCCTCTTTTTTTCCGGCCACAAGTGAATTTCACATGGTTCAATGACCGGGTAGACATACATCCTGTCCTGAATGGGACGCGGCTCCCGGCCGGATACAGACCCCAGCACGGTCACAAGCCTTCCCTGCCTGTAAATGGCAGGATCAAGAAACTCCTGTGTGCTCACAAGAAAACGGCCTTGGGATGGTCTGTCAGTATCAGGCCGTTTTCCTGATCCCAATGGATACTGAATAACAACCAGCACAGTCCTATGAGGATAATTTTCTGCCTCAAGGACCCTGCCTCCCAGAAGCACAGTCTTTCCAGTATACAGCTGCGGATCATCTGCAAGGTTCAAGAAGGTCACCTGTTCATCAACCCGAGCGAGGCCTTCTTTGGAAATGACCCGGGCACAGCCTAATGGCCCGAGCATGATGCAGGTCAGCAGCAGAAAAACCAAAGTCCATCTAAATGTACTCATCTTTTCTTCAGGTCCCAAATATACTCCCGGTCAAGATGGGAAAACTTGCTGTCCTGGCGGAATGTTTTCATTCTATTTCAATTATAATATGGCCTGCCAGTCTGTCCAGTTACTGGAATGATTTCCTTCCGGTTGAGGGATAGAGCCGTTCCCCAGGGTTCAACAAGGTGGTTGCTCGACGTTAAGTGTGGATTTTTCATCCATTTGAAATAATGAGCTTTATCCAGAATGCGGCTCCGGGGTTTTGGCAAAAGTTCTCCAAGGATAGACAGAGTGTTGAGCAGTCTTTGCATTTCAATCGCTTTTGAGGTAGGGTTGAAATGAAAATCTTTGATTTTCGCATGAACTTTTAGGAATATATACTCCATTCTGTTAAACTAAGGAGGACTCATGGGCCGCTATCTGTCTGTTTTTTTGCTTGTATTCCTGGTTGGAGCGCTGGTTCACAGTACCTATTCTTTTTCTCAGGGCAGATTCAAGGAAGGCATGGTCATATTCCCCTTGCTCATTGGCTGCTATCTGTTCGTACTGGCCTGGCAGAAACGGCAGGAACACAAAGATTAGAGTCAGAAAAAGCTGAGTGCGGGGCAGAAAGATCCGGGTTGCTTACTCGTTTTCTTTTCACTTGGTGAAACTTTTATATAGCTGTAAGAAAACCTTGACTCCATTGATGGTATCTATATAGTAAATAATAATATCTCAACCCTGCAGAGACATACCTGCGTTTTAGCGGCAGGACAACGAATAAACGGAGAAAAACCCATGAAAACATCAAGCCTGCTGGTTGCCCTGCTGTTGAGCGGGCTGCTTGTGTTCGGGGTCATGGGCTGCAATGATGTACCAGAGGAACCCATTGACATCCCTGATGAAGCCGTAGAGCCGCCTCCTGAGGAGACTGTTCCGGCAGAGCCTGAACCAGAGCCTGTTCTCCCGGAAAAAGAACCGACAGTTCCTGAACCAGTAATTCCCGAGCCGGCTCCAGAGGTTCCCGAAGCTGCTGTTTCTGAGCCGGGTACAGAACATGCTGATCCCGCCCCGGAGACTCCTGAGCCTGTGAAGCCTGAACCAGCAGCAGCAACTCCCGAACCTGCTCCGGTAATACCGGGGAACTGATTATCATTCAGGGCTTGCCGCTGCTTTGGGTCAGGCTGATAAAAATTGCCCGCAGAGCCTTTAGGAAACAGCTATTTTCAGCCCTTTCCCGGGCTTGAATTTGGGCGATTTCCCGGGATCGATAAGGATTTCCTCTCCGGTACGAGGATTTCTGCCCTTTCTGGCAGCCCTCTGCACCACTGAAAAAGTTCCGAACCCTACCAGGCCAACTTTTCCTCCTCGGCTCAACTCCTCGGAAACGCTTTCAGTAAGAGCGTTCAGGGCTTTTTGGGATTTGGCCCTGGACATTCCGGTCTTGGCTGCAATTTTCTGGATAAGCTCTGTCTTGTTCATTAAAATCCTCCGTATTTAGGTTGGTTGGCCAAAACCTGCATCACACAAGAGCAGGATCATGTTCGAACTTAGCTTTAAGCCCGGCTGTTGATCCCGAGATCGCACATTTGAACGGTGTTCAACCCGGCAGCACTACGTGGGGCTGCTTTTGCAAGGCTTAATGTTACCGGCCTTGAAGATGATCTTTGTTGATCAGGCCTGCCCGAATATTGAAGGCGGGGCGTATGGGTGGGTCCCCTCGATCACTTCCACCCCGGCCTTTTCTTTTACCGCTTCAATCAAGTCGTCCTTTCTCTTGCAGAACTTCATTATACAGGTGCCTAGATGCACGGCGTCCACCTCTTCATTAAGGGCTGAAAGCTGCATTTTCAGAAGGGCCAGACTGCAGATGATGCGGTTTTTATTGCCTTCACAGCCGCCGCAGTCCACAATGCCCACGATCCGGGCACCATTGTCCGCATACCTCTTGAACTCTCCCTCCTTTCTACCCAGGGCAACAAAACATTTGGAATCTCCTGGACACAGGTTGGAACTCCTGATCATGTTGCAGGAAACCAGAGCAATTTTTTTCATAATGCACCTCCTTTGCTTACCCATAAAAAACAAACCTGCTCATTACAACAAACACCTACAGCCTGCCACTGCTGCCTGAACCTGACAAATGCCGGCCAGAAACCTGTGTAAGTGGAGCCGGCAGCAGCAACAGTACAGCCTTTAATCGCGCTGGGTGCTTTTCAGCCGCTGATACACCTCTGATTCCCGGACTTTCGGGTTCATGTCAGCCAGATCAACCGCTTTTCTTCCTATAGAGTCCTGCAGGCTGATATCAGCTCCAGAATTCAGAAGAATCTCCACAACTTCCGGATCATTATTTTCAACAGCATACATCAGCGCTGTCCGACCGGGTATGTCAGGAGACGCGTCCCGGGCATTCACCTGGGCACCGGCATCCAACAGAATCCTGATTACTTGGGGTCCATTCTCCCATGCAGCCCAGATCAGCGGAGTTGCGTCAAAATCATCCCGGGCATTTACCTGGGCACCGTTGTCCAACAAGACCCTGACCACCTCAGGGCTGTTGTTCTGAGCAGCAAACATCAGGGCAGTCACCCCGAAACTACCCCTGCGGTCCACTCTGGCACCGGCTTCCAGCAGGGCCCTTACCGCCCCGGCATCATTGAACCAGGCCGCGGTCATCAGTGCTGTGATTCCGTGTTCGTCCTGGGCATCCAACTCCGCACCAGCATCCAGGGCAGCTCTTATGCCTTCACTGTCTCCTTCTCTGGCAGCTTCAAACAGAAGCTTCTGAGCATCGGCATTGGCTTGGGAGACAAAGAAAAGTCCGGTAAAGACAGAAAATATTATGCACAATAATGCCCTTCTGGTTTTCACAATCCATCACCCTGCTTTAACATAACCCAGTGTATATCCTTCTAAAACCTTAAACTGCCGGATGACCTTGTCTGCGCCCTCAGCTGTCCAAGAATGCATGTTGCGGTCCGGGGCTGACAGCAAACATGCCTGCCCCCTGTCTCCCAGACTAAAACAGGCTTGAAAGGAGATAGAAAGTAATGAAACCTGCTCCCAGCGGGCCGTAGATAAAAAGTCACGGCAGGCAGTTTTTACCCTTTTTCCAGTACAGCAGACCCAGCAGAACTGAGCCTCCTGTCAGAGCTGATATAAGCACCATTAATTCAAAAGACATATTTTTGCTGTATCAACGAAAAAAGTTTTTCAGCTGCCTTAAGGAAGTATTATTCACTGATTTTCAGCTTAAAAAATACTTCAGGACCTGAAAGAGGTCAAACCATATTTCCAGGACATAACCCTGGAAACGCTATAAAAACCATTTATTCTTTTTGAACAAATCCAGCAACCTTGCAATGTAATATAATTAATTCTAAATGTTCTTGCGCTATATCTTTCCCCTGAGCATTTTTTACAAGGGAAAAAGCCTGCATCCTGGTGCGTGCTTGCTCCAAATTTTGTAGAAGACCTCAAATTTTGCCCTACAGCCAGTTTGCCTCAACAAAAAAATGTGGTGCCGCCGCATTATATAGTGTGACTGCTTAATTTCCTCTCTGCAGTGGCAGAGGACAGACCTCAGAAGTAGTAATATAAAATAAATCAAGTGGTTATATTGCTCTGCTTAACAGATTATTTCTGCTTTTGAACTTTTCGCGGTCAAATCTTAAATCCAGTTTGCTTTCAAGGCATGATCAGCGCTGTTTCAGCAATATGGACGCATGTCTGGCCCTGATCAGTGCCCAGTGTAATCATCAATCAGGGTTTGCACAGTTGAATTATGGCCTGAGCCGGCAGATGGTTGAGGTTGATTCTTGATTCTTGGTATTGATAGCTTGCATCCTGCATTTTAACTGTAAAAATGGCACGCCATTTGTATATAAATTGCACCGTTATATGCAGCTTGCTGATTAACAAAAGCGTCGGGGTTTCTTAACCGGCTGTTTCTAAGGCCCTGAAACCAGATCTCTGGTTCAGACTTTTGCAGATGTATCTTTGATTGGTACCGAAGCGGCCTGAGCATTTAATGTAAAACGGACCGCATCTCTTGAGCCTGCTGAACAGGTTAAAAATCCAGGCGCAGTTAAGAGCAGGAGCCGGCATCTGAATATGTTGCTGATTCGGCCCAGGCTTATTTGCCCAAATTTATCGTTTAAAAATGAAACAAGAGGAAATGAATCATGCTGGAAAATGAAAAAAAGAAGAGAGCTAATTGGTTCATTATTGATAAGGATGGCAATATAAGATGGATGTCTGAAGAAGGCCTGGAACAGAAAAAAAAGCTTAAGGAAGAAGCTAAGGAACAGGAAAAACTTTACCATGCAAAAAAAAACAAAAAATAACTGCTTATTACTGCCCTTTTTTTATCAGCTGAGCTGGTAAAGACAGCCTGAGCATTTAATCTGGCCGCACAAAACAGCAATAGTGGAAATCACTTGCCAATCCTTGCCTGATCATCCATCCGCCGGGCTGCGCGAGCCGAATAATCAGGCACATTCCAGCCAGTAAACATTTGATGTGCTGAAACCAGAGATTCCGGGGCTGTTAAGGACGTTAGCCTGTACTTCCAGGCGTTAACTTCAGGCCGCAAACTCTAAGCCATCCCATGTGCTTTCCCCTAAAAGGCACCGGATTTAAATCTTGACTTCAAGAAATATATCCAGGTAAATTCAATTTTATAATCCTGTAATGAAGTGCCTGTTTTCGTCTACAGGACATTATTCAACCTGGAGGATCCCATGAAAAAGTCAGGTCTTTTAATTGCCCTGCTCTTGAGCGGTCTGCTTGTGTTTGGAGTCACTGGCTGCAATGATGCACCCGAGGAGCCCATTGACATCCCTGATGAAACAGTGCCTCCTCCTCCTGAAGAGACTGTGCCTGCGGAACCGGAACCAGAGCCTGCTCCCCCTGAAGACGTGAAAGTTCCAGAACCGGATGTTTCTGAGCCTGCACTCCCAGATCCTGAGCCTGCCTATGAAGTTCCAGAACACGCAGAAGACAGCGAAATCTACACCTGGGGCGACTTTCCAGATGAAATCCTGTTAAAAGCACCCCCGGAATACGGTGAAATGAGGGAGGCCCCTGTGTTGTTTTCCCACAGCCTGCATGCAGCCTTCGATTGCGGAGATTGCCATCATGACGATCAAGGACGGCCCTGGGACGGTACTTATGAGATTACAGGCTGCATGAGCTCCGGATGTCACGATATGGCAGTTGCTGAAACCCCTGAGGACAGGCGGAATATCCGCTATTTCTACAAGGCTTACCATGACATGTGCATGACGGGCTGTCACCGGGATCTGTCCAGAGCAGGCGAACCTTCGGGACCCATTGCCTGCCCTGACTGTCATCAGCGGGATGAATAGCTGCCGGGGCTCATGGAGAAACAGGATCTTCACTCTTTTCTGTACCTTTCCTGTAAATGAATATGCATCCAGGGTCCGGAAACAGGGTGCGGCTATATTATACAGGAAAATTCCCGCCGGAATTATTTTAGTTCCCAGCACCGGATACTATAAGGCCAGATTGGAATACAGGTTGGAAATCACAGAAAAAAACAGCCCGGCACAGACTGTACCGGGCTGTTTTTCAAATGAGTAAAACAAGATAGTAAACAGACAGGCTTAACGATCCCATCGGGGTCCATGGGGCCGGCCAAAAAACTGACGCTGATACTCTCTCAATTGCTCCTGCTGCTCTTCAGTAAGCAGATCATAGACCCTGTTACGGGTTTCAACGGATGATTCAATCAGTTGCCCCTGTTTCTGACTCATGGCTTCCTGCAGCTCCCGGATTGTCCTGGGATCCGGCCTGTCTGCAGCCATGGCCTCATGCATGTCGTCTCTCAGATCCATGATATCCAGCATGGTT
>PUMA01000141.1 GCA_003551155.1 Desulfonatronospira sp. | reverse complement strand
AGACCACTGCCCTGCTGGACACCCTGGTCCAGGGGGACCGGATACTGGATCTGTGCGGGCCTCTGGGCCGGCCCACCAGGATCGAAAAACAGGGTACCGTGGTCTGCGTTGGCGGAGGTACAGGCATTGCAGCCATGCACCATATAGCCAAGGGAAACCATCAGGCCGGGAACAAGGTCATCTCGGTCATCGGGGCCAGGAGCAGGGATCTTCTGCTTTTCAAGCCGGAACTGGAAAAGTTCTCCCACACTGTGCTGGTGGCCACTGATGACGGCAGTCTCGGACATAAGGGGCTGGTCACCGAGGTGCTGGAAAAATATCTGCAGGAGGATCCTGATGTCAGGGAAGTGATCGGAGTTGGCCCGGTGCCCATGATGAAGGCTGTGGCCCGGGTCACAGAGGCCTTTAATGTGAAAACCCTGGTCAGCCTGAATTCCATCATGGTGGACGGGTTGGGCATGTGCGGAGCCTGCCGCGTGACCGTGGGGGGAAAAGTGCGTTTTGCCTGCGTGGAGGGCCCGGAGTTTGAAGCCTCCCAGGTGGACTTTGACGAACTCATGAAAAGGCTTAACGCTTTCAAGCCCCAGGAGCAGGAGTCCATGGAACTTTTCAAGCAGAGAAAGTGATTATGCAGAAAAAAGCCAAGACCAAGAAGATCAGGCCCAGAACGCCCATGTCCATGCTTGACCCGGGCAAGAGAGCCAGGGAGTTTTCCGAGGTGGCTCTGGGATATTCCCTGGAAGAAGCCGTATCCGAAGCCAGGCGCTGCCTGCAGTGCAAGAAGCCCACCTGCATCAAGGGCTGTCCAGTGGATGTTGACTGCAAGAGCTTTATCCGCATGGTGGCTGAAAAGGACCTGCACGGGGCCTTTGCCAGGATCAAGGAAACCAACAGCCTGCCGGCCATTTGCGGCAGGGTGTGTCCCCAGGAAAACCAGTGCGAGAAGACCTGCAAACTTCGCCCCACCGGCCAGCCCGTGGCCATAGGACGTCTGGAGAGGTTTGTGGCTGACAATTTTTACGCCCACACTTCCTGCGAGGAAGAGACCGGGTCCATGGAATGCATCCCAGTGGATGAGAATATCAAAGTGGCAGCCATAGGCTCGGGACCCAGCAGTCTTACCCTGGCCGGCTACCTGGCAGCACAGGGGGTCAAGGTGAGTGTTTTCGAAGCCCTGCATGCTCCCGGCGGGGTGCTGGTCTATGGCATTCCCGAGTTCAGGCTGCCCAAATCTGTAGTCCAGCGCGAGATTGATTCTCTGAAGAATCTGCAGGTGGATTTTCTGTGTAATTACGTGGGAGGAATGACCGTAAGCCTGGAAGAGCTCTTTGAACAGGGCTACAGGGCCGTATTTATCGGGGTGGGAGCGGGCCTTCCCAGGTTCATGAACCTGCCAGGGGAAAACCTCATCGGTATATATTCCGCCAATGAATATCTGACCCGGGTGAATCTAATGCACGGGTACAAGTTTCCTGAATTTGACACTCCTGTCCCCCCAGGGGATAATGTGGTTGTGATCGGGGGAGGCAACGTGGCCATGGATTCAGCCAGAACTGCACTCAGACTGGGGGCCCGGAGGGTCAGGGTGGTTTATCGCCGGACCAAGGGAGAGATGCCCGCCAGGCGGGAGGAACTGGAACATGCCCTGGAAGAGGGTGTGGAACTTGAGATCCTGGCCTCTCCAATATCTTTTCAGGGCGATGAACAGGGTTTTCTGCAAAAGGTGGTCCTGCAGAAGATGGAGCTGCAGGAGGCTGATGAATCCGGGCGCAGAAAACCGGTACCCGTGCCGGAAGCTTTTTACGAGCTGGACACGGATCTGGCCATCATGGCCGTGGGCACCGGGGCCAACATGGTCCTGACCCAGACCACGCCAGGGCTGGAGCTAAACGAGCGGGGCTATATCCGGGCTGATCCTGTGACAGGGGAGACCAGCATGAACATGGTCTTTGCAGGGGGAGACATCGTCACAGGGGCGGCAACAGTGGTGGAGGCCATGGGCGCCGGCCGGCGCTCAGCCAGGGAGATTTTAAAGCGGATTAAAGGCTAGGATTGCATGTCTCAGATTGTGGGGGTGAAGTTCAGGGAGCAGGGCCAGGTTTATTATTTTCAGGCGGCTCCTTTTGTGGTCCAGACCGGGGATACGGTCATTGTCAAGACCGAGGAGGGGCTGGGCCTGGCCCGTGTGGTGCAGGTCAAAGAGGATCTGCCCCAGGGCTTTGCCCTGGAGGACCTGAAGCCTATTTTCAGGCTGGCCAACCAGGAGGACTTCAATGTTCTGGAAGAAAACAGGGAAATGGCCAGGGAAGCCTTCAAATACTGCAGGCAGTGCCTGGAAAAGCACAGTCTGGAAATGAAGCTGGTGGATGTGGAGGTCTTTTTTGACCGCAGCAAGATCATATTTTATTTTACTTCTCCTGGCAGGGTGGATTTCAGGGATCTGGTCAAGGATCTGGTCAAGCTTTACAGGACCAGGATCGAGCTGCGCCAGATAGGAGTAAGGCATGAAACCCAGATGGTCGGGGCTCTGGGCAATTGCGGGCAGGTATGCTGCTGCAGGCTTTTCATGCGCCAGTTTGACCCGGTGACCATCAAGATGGCCAAGGACCAGAATCTGTTTCTTAATCCGGCAAAGATTTCTGGTGTCTGCGGGCGCCTGTTGTGCTGTCTGAATTTTGAACAGTCCAACTATTCCCAGTTTCAGAAGCGCCTGCCCAAGATGGGCAAGAGATATAAATGTCAGGAAGGATACCTGAGGGTGATCAGGGCCAATCTCTTCAGGGAGACCCTGACCGTGCTGGACGAGCAGGGAGTTGAAAAGGAAATACTCCTGCAGGACTGGTCAGAAATGGTGCAGAAACCGGACAGAAAAAAGGAAAACAAGTAGGGGCGCGTTTCATCGCGCCCTTTGCATTTAAAACATTCAGGAGACCTTCAAAAGTGGACAGCTTTTTCATTTCCACTCCCATATACTACGTGAACGCCAGGCCGCATCTGGGACATGCCTATACCACCATAGTCGCGGACAGCATAAACCGCCTGCATCGCTTGAAGCAGAGGCAGACTTTTTTTCTTACCGGCACTGATGAGCACGGGGACAAGATTGTGGAGGCGGCCAGGAAAAATGGACAGGAGCCCGGGGAATATACCGACAGGATCAGCAGAATATTCAAGGAGACCTGGCCCTGGCTGGAAATTGAATTCTCCCGTTTTATCCGGACCACCGAGAGCGGGCACATCAAATGCGTGCAGCGTTTCCTGAACATGGTTTACGACCGTGGAGACATTTATTACGGCGAATACGGCGGGCATTACTGTTTTGGATGCGAGCGCTTCTATACGGAAAAAGAATTAAAGGAAGGGCTGTGTCCTGATCATCTGGAAAAACCCAGTTTCCTGCAGGAGAAGAACTATTTTTTCCGCATGCGGAGCTATCTTGAACCCTTAAAGAAGCATATCCTGAACAATCCGGATTTTATCCAGCCTGAAAGATACCGCAACGAGGTTCTTGGAATGCTCTCCGAGGATCTGAGCGACCTGTGCATCTCCCGGCCCAAGTCCAGGCTGACCTGGGGCGTAGAGCTGCCCTTTGATCCGGATTATGTAACCTATGTCTGGTTTGACGCCCTTATCAACTATATCTCTGCTCTGGGCTGGCCCGACGGGGAAGACTTCAAGAACTACTGGACCGGGGCGCACCATCTGGTGGCCAAGGATATTCTGAAGCCTCACGCCATTTTCTGGCCTACCATGCTCATGTCCGCCGGGGTGGATCTTTACCAGGGTCTCAGGGTCCACGGCTACTGGACCGTCAAGGAGGCCAAGATGTCCAAGAGCCTGGGCAATGTGGTCCAGCCCATGGATATGGTGGAGAAATACGGTTTGGCCTCTTTCAGGTATTTTCTGCTCCGGGAAATGCAGTTCGGGCTGGATGCCAGCTTTTCTGAAGAGGCCCTGGTCAGCAGGCTCAACTCGGATCTGGCCAATGACCTCGGCAATCTGTGCAATCGGACCCTGGCCATGACCCACAAGTATCTGCAGGGACTTGTCCCGGAAAAGAAAGTCCTTTTGGATGAAGACCGGGAGGTCATTGACAGCGGTCTTGCTGCCCTGGACGAATACGTGCGCCTTTTTGAGGACTTTCAGTTTTCCAGGGCGCTGAATGTATTGTGGAGTTTTGTGAGCAGGCTGAACAAGTATGTGGACTCCAGCGCGCCATGGGTGCTTTACAGACAACAGGACCGGGACAGGCTGGACACGGTCATGCATGTGCTTCTGCAGGGTCTGCGCAAAATAGCCCTGCACCTGTGGCCGGTGATGCCGTCCAGCGCAGAAGCCCTCCTTGGACAGGTAGGCTCCGGGCTGGATCTCAAAGAGGTTGACCTGGACCTGGAAGCCCGGGAGTGGTCCGGTCTCCCGGCAGGATCCAGGGTGGCCAGGGAGTCCAATCTTTTTCCGCGCAGAGAGCTTGTGCTTGAGCAAAAGACGCATCAGCCCCTGGAGAAAACAGACAAACCTTCACGGCCACAGGAAGACCCCCAGGTTCAGTTGGAGGATTTTCAGAAGATGAAGCTGGTCACCGGCCGGGTCCTGGGAGCAAGCAAGGTGCAGGGAGCAGATAAGCTGCTCAAGCTGGAGGTGGATGTAGGCGAGGAAGTTCCCAGGCAGATCGTGGCCGGGCTGGCCCAGTATTACCGGGACAGCGAACTGGTGGGGAAAGAGGTGGTTGTCCTGACCAACCTGCCCCCCAGGAAGATCCGGGGGGTGAAATCTCACGGCATGCTTATGGCCGTGACCGGAGGAGATAACGTGGCCCTTTTGACCACCACATCCCGGACAGAGCCGGGAAGCAGGGTGAGCTGATCTATCAGGTATGAACAGATGCTGCCAACGGGTCAATGAGGGCTGATGATCCAGGCATATGAGGGTGCCGTCCTGAATCAATCCCTGTTTTTCTGTTCCCGTTTCTCCTTTCTCTGTTGAGCCTGGTACATGAAGGTCCTGATGGCCAGGTCCCGGTTGGGCTGGATGGAACCGTCATAGGAAGTATCCAGGAACGGGACCTTCTTCTCCAGGAGAATAGGCTTGAGGATGGCTGAACAGATGGTGCTGGGCATGCAGGTGAAGGGAAAGACATTGACCACGCCGTCATAGTTTTCATGGACGTATGCCAGGGCCCCGCCAATGCTTATGGCGGCTTCGGTTCCGATGTCAAAATTGAACAGGCGGTCGTTGTCCAGCTTTTTCTCAAGGCTGGCAATGCGGTGGTCCTCTTCAATATCCAGGTGCTTGAGGGCCCGGGCGTATGTCTGGTCCTGGCGCCACATCTGGTATTTGATCTCGATCTGGTAGTCCAGCCATTTGCGGGAAGCCTGGAACAGTCCGTTAACATCGCCCTTTTTCCAGGCTATGCGCCAAAGGCGCTTGGTATCCCTCAGGTTGGAATAGGCCACAAAGTTGAACCATTCTCCCAGGGAAGCATCCACAACCTCTCCGCCATAAGTTTCAATCTCCCGGATAAGGTGCTGATTGGACTGGGGATGAGTACGCAGGTAAATTTCCCCGATAATCCCGATGCGGGGCCTTCTGGGCTTGTCCGGATCAATGAGCTCCTTGGCCCGGACCACTATATCCTCCAGAAGGGAGAACAGGGTCTTGAAATTCCTGGTTTCCCCCATCTGCTCGATCCTGGTCTGCATTTCCTGGAGGGCCTGGTCCATAAAGGCATCGGTTTCCCCGGGTACCCGCTCATATGGTCTGACCCTCCAGACCACGCGGTCCAGGACATCGGAAATGATGGTGGCCACGTAGGCCAGGCGGCGAAAGAGCCTGGATTTTTCCGGGGGCATGATCATGGAGGATGAATAGGCATCTGTGGAGGAAAGATAAGTGATGTTCACGTCTTCAAATTCTGGAAACTTGTCCAGGACCAGGCGGTGCATCTTGTTGTACATCCCGAACCTGCAGGGTCCGTCCGCCTCAGGCATGAAATAGACATAGTCTCCAGGATAAAAATCCGCCCCAAGGCGCTGTTTCTCCTGCTGGAGAAAATACAGGATATCGCCCAGGGTGACCTGACAGGGAAAGCATTCCTTGCCCGAGGTGTACTCCTTGCCCAGGGCCAGACCTGTATAGGTGGGCATGACCCTGGCCGGCACACCGTAAGCCCTGAAGCTGGAGGTCAGAAGTCTGGCTCCAAAAGGAGACATGTCCGGCACCAGCAGGGTCTTGCCGGTAATATCGAACTGACCTACGCTCTTGGTCAATCTTTCCTTGAAAAATTCTTGCTGCTGCATATGTATCTCAGTGTGTTGCTGCTATTAAGTTCAATGTCTTGGAGCAGCCCGGGGATCATGGTCCGGGTCAGGGCATTTTTGAACAGCACCCTGCTGCATTTATCCCGTTACTGTCCCACGGCCTGATCCAGATCTGATTTCTGAGGTCTGGGCTCCAGGTTTTCCTTGAGGATGTTGTGCACCACGTTCTTGTATGCCTCTATGCGGGTGAGCATGCCGGCTACAGCGCTGTGTTCGTCCAGTTCCAGGATCAGGGCCGGCTTGTGCTGCAGCACATGCTCGTAAAAGTGTTCCAGAAAGGAATCCGGTCCGCAGGAGAAATTGGTCATGTGGACCCCGAACCAGTTGGGCCGGCGGGCTATGAGCTTGGCGGTCCTGAGGATGCGTCCCCCAAGGCCCCAGTACATGCGCGGAAAATCGTTCAGGTCAACCTGCTCGTAATCCACGAAATCCATGGGAAGAGCGGTGATATCCAGCTTGGCCAGCTGGCGGCCCAGCCTTAAATTGAGACGCTCGTCGTACAGGTTGTAGGGTCTGCCTGTAACCACCCACACAGGTTCGGAAGGATCCAGGCCTGCAATTATTTCCCGCCCCTTATGCAGAATGCTTTTTTTAAATTCCATCTGTCTGACCCAGGCCAGGGAGACGGCCCTGTTAACCTCCTTCTCCCCGATCTTCAAGGTTTGGGGCATGGCCTGAAAAAGGCTCTGGGCAACGCTTTCCATACCTTCCTTCAAGAACAGGGTGGGCCGGATGATTCTGGAGTCAGGGATCTGCAAAGCCGCCTTGGCCATATACTGGGAGCTTTCCACCATGGGGCACAATACTCCACGTTCTCCGTCATGATCCGGTGTGGGAACATTGATGGGATTGGGCAGAAACAGGTAATCAGCCATACTGTCCAGCAGGTAGCGCACATGACCTTGAAAGACCTTGACCGGAAAGCAGGTTTCCGCGGTCATGGACTCCACACCTGCCCAGGCTATGTTCTGGTTGGTAGCTGGACTGAAAAGCACATTGAAGCCCAGGCCGGAGAATATATTAGCCCAGAGTATTCCCCATTCCAGGGAATGCAGGCCCAGGGGCACTCCGATCACTGGTTTGTCCGGCCTGGGCTTTTCCATGCTCTCCCGGTCCACCATGGCCTTGCCGGGCAGGTGATTGTTGAATATTTCCTGGCGCAGGAGGAAAAAGTTGTCTTTGGAACGGCCCTGCACTTTGGAGGTTTCATACCGTCCGCAATCTCCGCCCCAGATGCTTTTGCGTCCGCTGAAATTATATATTTTCAGCTTGCACTCGTTGTGGCAGTTTTTGTCCGCCCGGCAGACAGATTCCTTGAAGCTGACCTCTATTCCTGCCAGATCCTTGAGGTCGCGTTCTTTGACCCGGATTTCCCCGGATTCGAATTTTTCCCGCACAGCCAGGGCCGTGCCGAAAGCGCCCATGACCTCCCTGTGCCTGGGCACGATAACCGGTTTTTTCAAAATCCGTTCAAAAGCGGCCACAATGCCCTTATTCAGGGAGGGGCCTCCCAGAAACATGATTCTGTTGCCTATGTGTCTGTTCTCCACCACCCGGTGCAGGTAGTTGCGGACAATGGCAAAGCAGAGTCCGGCTATGAGGTCGTCCCTGTGAGCGCCCTTCTGGGAATAGCCCACCAGATCCGACTCCATGAATACCGTGCACCGTTCAGCCAGGTTTACAGGCGCCTCTGCAGACAGGGCAATGTCCTGAAACTGTCCCACAATGTTGATGTTCATCTTGCTGGCCAGTTCGTGCAGAAAACTTCCAGTGCCTGCAGCGCAGATCTTGTTCATGACGAAATCCACTGGATGGGAGTCCTGGATGGAAATGTACTTGGAGTCCTGGCCGCCGATTTCAAAAATGGTGTCGATTTTGCTGTCCACCTTTACCGCTCCCCGGGCATGGGCGGTTATTTCATCTATGATCAGATCCGCATCCAGAAAGTCGCCGACAACATTGCGGCCTGAACCTGTAGTGCCCACAGCCTGCAGGTCTATTTTCGAGCCCGTTTCCAGCTCCAGGTATTTCAAAAGCTCCTGGGCAACCTCGATGGGCTTGCCCTTGGTGGCCACGTAGCGCTTGTGAATTATTCTGCCCTGCTGATTCACCAGGCAGTATTTTGTGGAGGTGGAGCCGATATCTATGCCCAGGAAGGCCCTGATTTTCCCCAGGCCTGTGGAGCGGACCGGCTGCAGGCTGTTGTCCGGATCAAAATGGGACAGTTTCAGTTCCAAGGGTTCCGCCCGGGGGAAGCTGTATTCTGAAGCTGCCCTGGATTCATCCAGAAGACTCAGGTCTATGCTGTTTTTGATCCCCATTTTCCTGAACTGCAGGGCTGCACCCAGAGCACCCAGTGAGGTATGGTGCTCAGGAACCTGCAGGGCTGGGAAATGCTTTCTGAAGGCCTGTACCAGCAGCTCGTTTTCAGCCATGCCCCCGATAAAGGCGATGGGCTCATGCAGCTTGCGGTTGGAAACTATGGTGCTCAGGTAATTGGCAGCAGTGCCGTAGTGCAGTCCGGCAATGATGTTGCTCAGGCTTTCTCCCTTGTTCTGGAGATGGATCATGTCCGACTTGGTGAAAACAGTGCAGCGGCAGGCCACTGGAGCCGGGTAGCTGCTTTCAAGCCCCAGGGCGATGAAGTCGCGCAGGACCTGTTGCAGCTGGTTCTGATCCATTTCAAAGTCTGCGCCGTACATGGCATAGCTCAGACGTTCAGCCTGCTGGTCTATGAAGGATCCCGTCCCTGAGGCGCAGGGGGAGTTGAGGTTGAAGGCCTCCAGGTACCAGTTCTGATTCCGGTCATACTCCAGTTGAAAAAGAGCCGCGTCCTGTCCTCCTATGGCAATGATGGTCCTTACCCCGGGCAAGACCGTGGTGGTGCCCAGGACCTGGGCAATGGTCTCCACTTCAAAGGGTGCCTTGAGGATTTTACTGATGCTTTGGCCCTGGCTTCCGGTAAAGGAAACCGAATCCAGCTGTTCAGGAGCAAAACGTTCATAAACAGCCTTCAGAATATCCCGGGTCTCTTCCAGGATCAGCCCGAAATGACGTTTGTAAGGTGTTTCAAAGACAACCTGCCCAGCGGGGTCCACGACACAGCAGTTTATACTTACCGAACCTATATCCAGTCCGATATCATATGTCATTAATATCCTCCCCCACCTGCCTGGCTGCAGAGATGTAATTTCATAATCCAGGGACCGGTCCTTTTTTATGCAAAAAACCAGCAGAGTTCACATCTTGCGCAGATAATTTTATGCATCAGCTATGGGTTGCTGTCAAATTGCCCGGTTAATTAACCGGGTTCGGGCTTTTTGGCAAGACTTTTGGCCCGTCAGCGCAGCTGTCCTTCATGACCGCTCACCTGGTCCCCAGGGGGGAGTGTCCAGACGGAAACCGCTCTGGCAAGCTCTCTTTCCAGGGCCTTGCTTTTCAGGGAATGCAGGCAGGTAAGGTCCCTGTCTTCGCCACTTCCCTGCTCAAGCCTTCCCTGGGAAAATACCGCGTTGTCCTCCATGGTGCATTCGCTTCTGAATACAATGTCCATTTCTTTTAAAAGCAAATTTTGCCCCAGGTCAACCGGGAGACAGGCCAAAGACCAGTCAGCCAGACAGGCATGGTTGACATGGCCGTTAAGATCCAGATCGCTTTTGCGGATCTTTATTTCTTGAGCAAGGCCAGGCTGGACCAAAGAGTTTATCCTGGGACGCATAAAATCCAGATTGGCAGGTTTGGGCGGGCTGAAACCCCGGATGAAATCCGGCGGGGTCTTGATGATTCTTCTTTTTTCCAGGTCGAATACCGCCCAGGAAGTGGTGGCCAGAACCAGGGCATTGTCATTTTGATCACGCAGCTCAAAGTCCCTGAAGGCAAAATAGCGGTTTATGCTCGATGGATAGGTGGTCAGATGGATTGTCTGTCCCAGGAAAGGCAGGTTAAAGATGCGGATGAGCTTGCGCATGAGCACCCAGCTCATATTGCGCTTAAGCAGCCTGTCTGTGGAGAATATTATCAGGCTGTTGCTGTGGGTGTAGGCCGCATCTTGCATCCAGTCCAAAAGAGCGGTAATCTTGGCTCCAAGTCCTTTCTGGACCTGGCTGACCCGTATGGTACGTGTTTCTGTATGAAAAGGGTTATGCACGACACTCCCGTAATGATGAAAATCCCTTACCAGGAGGTTTCTTGCAGATGATTGAGACATATTCTTTCGGAAAAATGCGCATCCATGGTTTTGATTATACTCAAGACCTGAAAATAATCAAAGGGCAGATTATTCCCCGGTGGTGGAGAAAAAGCGGACACCAAGTGGTCCAGGAGGATATCCCGGACATCCTGGAGGCTGCTCCGGATATCCTGGTGATAGGCAGGGGCCGGCCCGGGATTATGCAGACAACCCCTGAGCTTCGGGCTCTTCTTGAACAGAGGGGCATAAAACTTGTGGAGCTGGGCACGGACAAGGCCGTGGAGGAGTTCAACCGTCACTGGTCTCAGGGTACGAATGTGGCTGCAGGCTTTCATCTGACCTGCTGAACCGGTTTGTCCCGGATGTTTGCTCCAGCTATTTATGTCCGGGGATTGCTTCAGGACCATGGAGGACCTTATGCCCGGAAAGGCGGGCCAGGTTGAGAAGCATACTCCTGAAGACCAGGCCGTGCAGGGGATAGGTGAGGTACCAGTAGGCCAGGCCGGTCAGGCCTGAGGGCAGAAAACGGGCTGACTGGATTACCTCCACCTTCCCGCCGGGCAGATCCTGGAGCCTGAATTCCAGCATGGCCTCACCAGGCAGGTACATTTCCGCCAGCAAAAGCAGGACCCGGGGCTGCTCCATCCTGAGCACCCGCCAGAAGTCCAGGGCATCTCCCACCAGCAGCCGGGACTGGTGTCTGCGGCCCCGGCGCAGTCCCGGCCCGCCCACCAGACGGTCCAGGATCCCGCGGATGCGCCAGAGTACGTCCAGGCCGTACCATCCTCTGGATCCTCCAATGCTTTCCAGCATAGGCCAGACTTTTTCCGCAGATCCCTCCATGACAACCCGGTGGGATGATTCCATCACGGTTCCCCCTGCATAGGCCGCATCACCGTGAATGATCCACTCAGGCGCATCCAGGTGACCGGCATCCATCCAGCAGGTCTGTACCTGGTCCTGGTGAATGATCTGCAGAGCCTGGGAAATGGCTTCCCTGCATGTCAGCAGCTTCTGGGGAATAAGCTTCTTTATCTGTTCATCCCTGCATACGGCCTTGTCCCGCATGCTCTCGATAAGGGTCTCGGCCAGCCTGGCCGGCAGCGGGGTGATCAGGTGGGCAAAAAAGGAAAGAATTCTGGCATTGAGCCAGGGAACTTTGATGATGAACCTTCCCGGCAGCCCGGCCACTTGAGCGTATGTCCTGAAGAGATCAGCATAGCTCAGCACATCCGGCCCTCCGATATCATAGACCTGTCCGGCCGTCCCGGGGTGTTCCAGGCAACCTGCCAGGTAGTCCAGGACATTACTTACGGCTATGGGCTGGGAAAGGGTGTCCACCCATTTGGGGGCAAACATCACCGGCAGTCTTTCGGTCAGGTAGCGGATAAGTTCAAAAGAGGCGCTGCCTGAGCCCAGAATTATTGAAGAGCGCAGTATTGTAGTGGATGTCCTGCTGCTCTGAAGTATATGTCCCACCTCTGTCCTGGAGCGCAGGTGCGTGCTGGTTCCTGGACCGTTCTGCCCCAGGTCGCTTAAGTAAATAATGCGCTCCAGACCCTGTCTGGTGGCGGCCAGGGCCATGTTCCTGGCCGCCTGTCGGTCTGTGGCCGCCAGGTCGGCCACATTGGATTTCATGGAATGCACCAGGTAAAACACAGTGCTGCAGCCTTGTGCAGCCCTGTTCAAGGCAACAGGATTGAGCACATCGGCTATTGCAGGCTCAAGTCCGGGCTCCCCGGCCCATGGCCTGCAGGCCAGTTTGGCTT
>PUMA01000138.1 GCA_003551155.1 Desulfonatronospira sp. | reverse complement strand
TGTTTGCCGGATTCGGCATCAAGGCCGGGATCCTTGGCCTGCATTACTGGCTGCCCCTGGCTCATCCGGCCGCACCCACCCCGGCCAGCGCAGTACTAAGCGGGGCCATGATCAAGGCCGGGCTTCTGGGCTGGCTTTACTTTTTTCCGGTGGAGTCAGCCTCCATGCCGTCCTGGGGAGCATTTTTCATGTGCCTGGGACTTTTGGGCGCTTTTTTCGGAGTCCTGGCCGGGCTTCTGGAAAAGGACCCCAAAACCATCCTGGCCTATTCCAGCATCAGCCAGATGGGACTCATGGCTTTTCTCCTGGGACTGTCCCTTTTTGACGTCGGGCTGGCAGGAATGGCCCTGCCCGGCATTTTGATGTTTGTCATGCACCATGGACTGGCCAAGGCAGCCCTGTTCATCGGGGTTGGGGCCACCAGGTACGCCAGAGGGCAGGGGGCCGGTACCTTCCTGCTGCTGGCAGCCCTGGCCCTGCCGGCCCTGGCCCTGGCCGGTGCACCACTTACCTCCGGGATACAGGTCAAATACCTCATGAAGGACCTGGCCGCCATGGGCCCCATGTCCTCTGTTACAGGGCTTGTTCTGCCCCTTTCCTCCCTGGGCACAACCCTTCTCATGGCGCATTTTCTCTACCGGATCCTTCAGGTAATGAAGCCTGCGGACAAGGCTTACCCCCGGGATCAGGCCCTGGTCTGGCTGGCCATGGTGGCTGCAAGCGTCGGTCTGCCCTTTATATCTGTGCATGAATTTGAAATGCTCCCGGCGGCCTGGCAGGCGGATGCGGGTTTTATCTGGGGGGGGCTGTGGCCGGTACTGCTTGGTGTAATCCTTTATCCGGCTGTAAATTCCAGGGCTCCCTTGCGGGCCGCTTTCCAGTCCTGGCCGGACACGGTGGAATTAACGGAAAGAATCTGGCGTCTTTCTTATGCCAGATGGCGCAGCAGCCCATTTTGCGACCCCTACTGCGGACAGATAAACTTTGTCTATATGGTGGATAAATATGTCTACAGCCGCTCAAGCCTGGGAACCCTATGCAGCATAGAATTCAGGCTCAGGCAGTGGCCTGTGGCCGGATTTTTACTTGTAATCCTGACCCTGCTTTTGGCAGGCTTGGGGATGATGATTTGATGAAAGAAAGGCGGGAGATAAAGACCTGGAGCGGGTCTGAGAATCTGCCAGCAAGGCGTCCGCGGCAGGGATTCATTGCTGCGGCATGGCGTTTTGCCTTTCGCCTGACCCTCTTTGGGGTTGTCTGGTGGGGTCTGGCAGGAGGCAGTTTTCAGGACTGGCCCCTGGGGCTTTTCTTCGTCATTGGGGCATCTGTAATCAGCATGCTCTTTGTGCCCGGGCAGAACCTCCGGTTGACAGGTCTTTTGGGGTTTCTCCCGTTTTTTCTACATTTGTCCCTGCTGGGGGGCATTGATGTCACCTTAAGGGCCTTCAGACCGTCCATGCCCCTCGAGACCGGAATAATCATGCACACGATGCAGCTTGAACATCCCACGGCAAGGGTGCTTTTTGTCTGGGTGGTGAGCCTTTTGCCGGGAACTGCCTCGGTGCAGTTGATGGATAAGCCCCTGCGGATTCATGTCCTGGATATGCATCAGCCGCATCAGCAAAGACTGCAGGACCTGGAAAACAGAATTCAGGCCGTGTTCAAATCATGACCCGATCACGCTTCAGCCCAGCCAGGGATCGTCATCATCCCCTCCGGCTGCCCCGCTTCTGCCCTTTTCCCTTTCCCTGGCCAGCTCCAGGGCTGCATCGGTGGCGTTGATGGCCTTCTGTATCCTGTCTCTCAGCTCACTGTCCGCTGTCTGCTGCTCTTTCAGGGCAGCGTACAGACTGTCCATGGCTTTCTGCAGGTAGGTTTTTTCCTGGGGCATGAGGCACCTCTTTATTGTCGGTTGAAAGACAGCTCATTCATGACCTGTTCAAAAACATCCGCCTGTTCGGGACGGAAAAGCACGAAACGTGCCTTTTTCACCTGACGCAGACCGTGGGCTTTTTCGGCCAGTGTAGTCAGGGCCACCCGGGCCGCCTTGTCCAAAGGAAAACCGAAAGCTCCGGCGGAAATGGCCGGAAAGGCAATGGAATCTATGTGATGCTCCTCGGCCAGGTTCAACGCGTTGCGGTAGCAACCGGCCAGTAGCTCGTCCTCGGGTTTGTCCACTCCGTATACCGGACCCAGGCAATGTATTACATACCTGTTGGGCAGATTGTGCCCGCCGGTGAGTACCGCCTCTCCAGGAGAAATAGGTGCCAGGGGGCGGCATTCTTCGTCCAGTCCGGGACCGGCCTTTTGATGCAGGGCACCGGCAACTCCCCCGCCGGGTCTTAACTGGGCGTTGGCCGCGTTGACCACAGCGGTCATGTCCTCTTGGGAGGCAATATCCCCAAGAATACACTCTACCTTGAGTTCTGCGATCTTCCTCTGCATGACGGTTGAACCTCCTGATGCTTTATTCAAGATTTACACAAAACTTAGCATCATTTCTCCGTTTTTTCCATCCCAAAAAAATGACAGGTTTTTTCAGGATATTCAACAATACTGTTATGGGTTCCAGGACACAGAAAAGATGTAATGTAATGCCTATAATAATTCCACAGCAAACGTCCAAGAGCTATAATTGCAGCCGTGGAGAAACACTTTTAGGCCTTGACCATCCAGCCAGGATATTTTAAACAGACAAAAATAATTCGTCTTGAATCCAGCCCCGTACTCCGGGGTTAGCAATAACTCTGCGGATTCCTGCTGATAATCCCGCAACTGCTTTAATGGCCTGATGTTTCAGCCGGGTGAAGTGATGAACCCGGAACCTCACCCGGAAACGAAGGTCAGTTCTTTAAAGTAGGTGCGGGATTAAATTGTTTTTAACTGATAAAGGATGAGAGAAAAAGACATGAACCATAGCATTCCCATTTCCCAGCAAGGTTTTGCCAGGATAAAGCGGGAGCTGGAGAAGCTCCAGGCTGAACGGCCTGAAGTCATTCAGGCCATCAAGGAGGCCCGCGAAGAGGGCGATCTCAAAGAGAACGCAGGTTATGACGCAGCCAGGGAGCGCCAGGGCATGCTGGAAGCCAAGATCGCTTACATCACCTCGCGCATGCCCATGTTCAACGTTATAGATCTGAATACAATGGACGGCGACAAGGTTTGTTTCGGGGCCACCGTGGAAATCGAAAACATGGACACCGGTGAGATCAAGAAATTTACCCTGCTCGGCCCTGATGAAACTGACTATGTATCCGGAGCATTATCAGTGTTCTCGCCTGTAGCAAGAGCCATCATGGGAAGGCAGGTGGGAGAAGAGGCAGTGGTCAATGCACCCAAGGGCAGGATAGAATATGAAATCCTGAACATCGAATTTCACGGCTCAAACATCTTTGAATCCATTTAGCTCTGAAACGTCGGCGTGTTTGCCATCATGCTCCGCAGTCACTAAAAAAGTTCTGAACAGCCCAGCCCCATGAATGTCCAGTCCATCCATCCGGATATCGGGCCAGCAGCAGTCATCAGAGGTTTTTTACCGGGAAAGCTCTGGCGCTTCACTGGTCTGCAGGAGGTAATCCAGGCAGGATCAACTGACGAGGTCTGGACCAAACTGCAGCAGGCAAGCAGTGCAGTGGAAGAAAAAGGTCTGTACGCCGCCGGATTTGTCTCCTATGAAGCCGCCCCTGCCTTTGACCCATACTTTCAGGTTCGTCAGGATGATTCCCGCTTCCCCCTGCTCTGGTTCGGACTTTTTTCCGGAGTCAGAGAACTGGAGCCGGGGCCTGCAGAGCACAACTATTCCATGAGGGACATTAAATGGGAGGCCTCCATATCCCGAGAGGAATACAACAGGAACCTGGCTGAAATCAGGGATCATATCCGTCAGGGAGATACCTACCAGGTCAATTTCACCTACCGTCTGCATGCCCCTTTGTCCTTCGATCCCTGGAAGGCTTTCAAGGTGCTGCTGGCAGGCCAGAACCCGCCCTATGGTGCCTATATTGATACCGGGGAATTCGCCCTGTGCAGTTTCTCTCCGGAGCTGTTCTTCAGCCTGGAGGGCGGTCTCCTGCAGTCCAGGCCCATGAAAGGCACCGCAGCCAGGGGTCTGTGGTCCAAGCAGGACCATGAGATGGCTGCTGAACTGTACCGGTCGGAAAAGGACCGGGCTGAAAACGTGATGATAGTGGACATGGTCCGCAACGACATGGGCCGGATCGCGGTTCCTGGAAGCGTACAGGTTCCCGAGCTGTTTACCCTGGAAAAATACCCTGACGTGTGGCAGATGACTTCCCTGGTCCAGGCTGAGACGACTTCTCCGCTGGAGGAAATCTTCCAGGCGCTTTTTCCGCCTGCCTCCATCACCGGAGCCCCCAAAATCAATACCATGGAAATCATTACCCGACTGGAATCCCTTCCCAGGCGCATATATACGGGAACCATAGGCTTCATGGCTCCCGGGGGAAAAGCCCGGTTCAACGTGGCCATCCGCACTTTGCTGGCGGACAGGCGTCTCAGCCTGGCCGAGTACGGAGTAGGGGGCGGGATAGTCTGGGATTCCAGTGCAGAACGGGAAATGTACGAATCCAGGATCAAGGCTAGGGTGCTTCAAAGCAGAAGAGAAGCTTTTGATCTGCTGGAAAGCATTCTCTGGGACCCTGAAAAGGGTTTTCCCTTTTTAGAGTATCATCTGGAGCGGCTGCAGGCCTCGGCTGATTATTTCGACTTCTCTCTGAACACCTCTCTGGTGCATGAACATCTTGACACTCTGGCGCAAAGCCTGCCCCGTATCCGGCATAAAATCCGGCTTCTTGTCTCCAGGTCAGGCGCTGTCAAGGCAGAAGCAAGTGCATTGACCCCGGAAACTTCCAGTTTTTCGGATATTCCTCTGGCAGCAGTCCCTGTTGATACGAGGGACAGGTTTCTTTATCACAAAACAACCAGAAGAAACGCTTACGAGCAGGCCCTGAAGTCCAGATCCGGATTCAGAGATGTCCTTTTATTCAACACCGGAAGGGAAGTTACAGAATCCACCATTGCCAACATTGTGGTTGAAAAAGACAACGAGCTTCTCACCCCTCCTGTGAGCTGCGGTCTTCTGCCGGGAGTTTACCGTTCCCTGCTCATCAGACGGAACAAGGTCCGGGAACTGGTTTTAAGCATTGAGGACGTTCAGGAGAGTGACTCTGTTTACCTGATCAATGCAGTGCGGGGAATGCAGCCGGTCAGAATCCTGTTCTGAGCTGACCGCACAAAAAAAGGACTCGGCAGGCCAGAACCTTTAACAACCTCTTGATCCGGCTGTAACTCTTCAGATCATGTGAAGGTTCAGGACGCTGGGTCATCTTCCAGCTTACAGTATTTCTGTGTTCAGACCCTGCTATACTGAATGCTCAACAAATCCCTGTAGTGCTCCAGGCTGAAGCGGCACTCCCCGGAAGGACAAAAATCCATCCCTGCCCAGGATTCTCCTTTTTTCTGCTGGGCCGGGCAGTTCATGTCCTCACATGAATCCACCCGGCAGAGGATCATCCCTGCAAAGTTGCGCACCCAGACATTGGCCCAGCGGTTGGCGTCGTAACGCCGGAAATCAACCTCCCACTTGAAGTCACAGACATACTTTGAGTAAATAAGCCCGGCTATGTGCTTGGGGTGCCATCCTGCAGCCATTAGCACCCTGACAATGGTGCGCAGGTGAGTTGGCTGAAGAAGCATGGGGTTTGGATTCTTCAGAGCCATGGCCGCACAGGGAGGTATTGAATCCAGGTCGAACCTGTTGTAGCCCCAGAGCCATCTGGAACATTCGTCCTGGACTATTGAATCGTATTCTTTATGAAAACCGTATAAAGGAGAGGATTCATAATCTGTCATCAAGAGATTCAATCCCTGGGACTGATCCTCCCATGTGACCTGCATCCTTGCAGCCTGCTGTGCACTTTTGGCAGCATCGGACCTGATTTTCAGCACCCTGGCAAGAGGAACCTCCCGCTCCTTTACCCTGCGCAAAATGCAGAAAAGGGGGCCTGCCTGCCTGATCACATGTTCGCCAAGGATATGTCCCTTTAACAGGTGTTTGGAGTACACTGAAAAAGGACAGCGGAAGCTGCGGGTATGAAGAGGGTGGGTGTACAGGGACAGATCAAAGGAGACGCCCTCGCGGCGCTCATTGCCGGGAACCACATCCCCAGTCATTACTGGGATTTGATAGCCGGACTCATTCAAGAGCAAAAAAACCCGGTGGCTGAAAAATTCCATAATTTTTCCTGCAGCATCAAAGGCCAGGGCATCCTTATCAGGGACAGGACGGCCCCTGAGCGGTGAAGGATGCTGATAGTCAAAGCCCAGGGTTGGCTCCATGGAGCCAAGAGAAACAAGCCTGGTGAACTCACTTGAATCTTTGCTTACGGTAAAGACAAAATTATATCCCTGTCCGGTAACTACGCATACAGGATGAATACTGTAGGAAGCGAGAATATCCAATATTGCTCTGTAGACCGGCTCCAGCAGCTTGAAAACCCTTGCAGGATTGAGAAAGGGCTCTCCTGGAAAATTCCTGGAAAAATATTCCATATCCAGGACAAACAGCATTCGCTCCCGGTCCCACACAGAGCGGTGCACATCCAGGCCTTGATCCAGAACACGTCCCAGGGAAAAAACCTTGAATGAAGCGTGATCCTTCCCTGTGGTCTGCAGAAGTTCCCTGCCGTAAGCTGCGATATATTCAGCAGTGGATCTGCAGAGAACCTGTTTGAGCATTACGTTTTCAGCCAGACATTCCTGGCCGGTGACAGCAATCTTGGCAGAAATATCCGGGGAAACGCCGAGGTACTCCACAATGCGGCGCAACACCGCTCTGGTACGGTAGTAGCTGACGATTCCGCTGTCCATATTGTTTCTCCGGCCAAGTAAAATTTTTTATCAGGTCAATGCGGCTGCCTTTTTGTGTAGATCCAGGTGTATCAACCTGCAGGATTCCAGCATTTCTTCAATGGAACGGTTATGGATTTCCAGCACCATGAGCAGCCTGTGGTCCCTCTGAAAATGATGTTCCAGGATAGTACTGGCAACCCCGGGATAGTTCATTTCCATCTCTTTATTGTATACATCCCCTTCACCGAGCCTCAATCGGTGTTTAAATGGATTTTTTCCGGGTAACAGACCGGGTATCTCGTGAGTCTTATGCCCATAGCAGCCGCCCATGTGATAGAGAAAAATTTCCTCCCCGGCCTGGCGGAAAATATGTTGAAGGGCAAAGCCCAGGTAGGAGACAAACGGATCGTTTAGCCGGGAAAAATCCGGAATGGTCCTGAAAAATCTCTGGTTATGCTCAAGAACAAGTTTTCTGGAATGCCAGAGATGAGGCACATCAAGACACAGCCGGAGGTCAGGAAAAAAAGCTTTGCACCGTCTGAACAGAATGGCGATTTCTGCGGCTGTGGCCGGAAACTTGGGAAATTCCAGATTTTCCAGAAGAGGGACGAAATCCGGGCTGCACTGATAGTAATAATCAGCCAGCTCCTCAAAAGCCCTTAAGGCGATTTCCATCTGCTCTCTGCGGTCCCAGTCCCAGTAGTCAACACTCTGGGCTAGATGGAACACAAAATAATCAGCGCGGATCTGTCCTGCAAAGAACATTGCCTGTTTGGTGCTTTCAATGGTCTTAAGCCGCATCCCGATATCTTCGGACAGAACGTCCATGTGCTGGATGGACTGGTGCACCCCGAATATGTTTTCCGGCTGGCCTATGGCCTCCACCGCCGGACCGTAGGGTCCGTGCAGATCGTTTCTCCTCACTGCCCTGCCCAGTTCAAACCACTTGTTCCCTGTATCAGTAGCAAAACGGCTTCCGGATTCTTTGATTATCCACGGCTTTTCCGGCTGGAATTCAAAAAAAAGACCTCTGCCGGGCAACCGGTCTGCAGCGAGCCGCAAAAAGTGTTCCAGATCCTCAGGCAGCACCAGGGAAGCCGGACTGGAAAAGCCTGCATCGCTTATGGCCAGCCCAACCTTTATGAGCGGACGGGTGCCAGCTTGATGTAGTTCCTTATGCATGTCCAAAAATCCTGAAAAAAACATTCATGGTAACAGAACATCATCTCCTTGAACCCTCTGGTCAGTTGGTTTCGATATATTTTACTCTGAATATCATGAAACACAAGTCCATTCTATATTACATTACCATGCCATGTACTTATTCTGAATGGAGCCGGGCTTTTGCTCAGCAGGCCATGTGGGGCCAACCGGGGCGGATTTCACAACTCGGAAACCCAAAAAAATAAGCTTGACATAAGCATTGTGTGTATGAATTACATGAATACAGGTCAGCCAGGATCAAGTGTATTTCAGGCTTTAACGTCTGCAGGGCTTATTTTTTCTCTGGAAAAGGACAACAAAAAGGGGGGTCTTTGACTATGGTGCAGCAATTCAGTCGTTCAGATTTTGAAAAGTGCATACAGGTGGGACGACCGCCAAATGTTTCCAGGCTTTTCCCTAACTCCAAGGCCCTTCTGGTGAGCGGAAAATATATCGACCGGGCCATGCGGGTCAAGGGCGGGGCCATAGCCATGGCTGCCAATGCCAGAAACAGCTTTGTGCTCAAAGGGGCCCTGCTGGGAGCCCAAAGAGCCAACTCCTGTCTGATTATTGAAATCGCCAAGTCAGAAGGAGGGGCCAACGCCTATTGTGCGGTCAATCTCTGGAACCTGGCGCTGCAGGTGGATGCAGCCTGCAATGAGCTGGGCATCACTGTCCCGGTTGCCGTGCACGGCGATCATTACGGCATCAAGAATGAACAGGACATTCACAGGGCCAAAACGGAAATTCCAAGCCTGTTTGATGCCGGACTGACCTCTATAGCCATTGATGCCTCTCACCTGCCTGATGACAAGAACCTGCTGACCAGTATTGAACTCAGTCCCCTGGTGCCTGAGTGGGCGGGAATGGAGACCGAGGTCGGAGAAATCAAGGGCAAAGCCGGCCTTTCCACACCTGAAGAGGCCCTGTTTCTCATCCAGGGACTCAATGCGCACAGGATATTTCCCAACTGGATAGCCCTTAACAACGGCTCAACCCACGGCCTTGAAGCCACTGGAGATGATATTGACGTGGAACTGACCAGAAGGATTCACCTGGTTCTTCATCCTTACAATGTAGCCGGAGCTCAGCACGGAACCTCCGGCAACAGTTCGGCCCATCTGCGGGAGATCGCCAGAAAAACCAGGACCACCAAAGCCAATGTGGCCACTGCCCTGCAGATGATCTCCTGGGGAGTAAAGGTCAATGATTATGGCAATGCAATCCAGGACGAACAGGGAAATTTCATCAAACTGGAAGACCAGGGCGTCACCGATGAGATCTGGCAGGAAATGACTGCTTATGCTGCTGATAAAGGCTGGAAGGGAGGCAATTACAAGAAGCTTAACCTGCCTTTTGAAAACAGGCTCCTTGGACAGCCAGCAGAAGTCCGCCAGAGAATGATCAGGTCAGTGGAAGAATTCGTGTACTACATGATCTCCGAAGTATTCAACGCCCGGGACACCGCACCCCTGGCTGTGGAGGACATCATTAAACACAATTCATTTGATCCAGGGCCCAATGCGCAACAGATCGAGGAACCCTCGGAATGGACCAGAGACAGGATCGTGGAGAAGGCCCGCGAACTTTCTCCGGACAAAGGACCTGCAGGGGATTTTGATGATTAGGAGGAGGCCGCCGGTCTGATCAGTCTCTGATAAAACGGTGCCCTTCCGTTTCTCCTGCCTCTGCTGCCAGACCTCTCCAGAGATTGTAGCACAGAAGCAGTAGCACAAAAGTAAAGGGTAAAGCTGCAGTAATGGCCATCTGCTGCAGGGCCACCAGTCCTCCAGAGAGCAATAGGATGGCCGCCACCGAGGACTGGGTGGCCCCCCAGATGATCCTCTTTCCCAGGCTGGGATGCAGAGAGCCTCTGGAAGTCATTATTCCCAGGACAAATGTGGCTGAGTCTGCCGAGGTCACGAAAAAGACCACCAGAAGGATTATGGCCACGTTGGAAAGAATCAGGGCCCCCGGATAATGATCGAACACGGCGAACAGCCCGGTGGACACGTCCTCCAGCACTGCCTGACCGACGCCTGCTCCTGCTTCCAGTTCCAGGTAAAGAGAAGATCCACCAAACACCGCGAACCAGACAAAAGTCAGCAGGGTGGGCACCAGAAGAGCTCCGCCGATAAACTCCCGGATGGTCCTGCCCCTGGATATGCGGGCCACGAATATGCCTACGAAAGGGGACCAGGCTATCCACCAGGCCCAGTAGAAAAGAGTCCAGTCCTTGTACCATTCATGTCCCAGAAACGGGTTCACGGTGAGACTCATCTCCAGGACATTGTTCAGGTATCCCCCCACCGTGTCCGTGAACACGCTCAGGATGTATGATGTCGGCCCGAAGACCAGCATGAACATCAAAAGCACAAAGGCCAGAAACATATTGGATTTGCTCAGGGTCTGGATGCCCTTGTCCAGGCCCACTGCAGCGGAAATCATGAACAGCAGGGTGGTGACCAGGATAATCACCAGGGTGCTTGCATCAGTGGCCGGAAGACCGTAGATATGCTCCAGTCCGCTGTTGATCTGCAGGGCACCCAGCCCCAGAGATGTGGCAATGCCGAATATGGTGGCGAATACGGCCAGAATATCTATAAAATATCCCACAGGACCGTAAATCCGCTCTCCCAGCAGGGGATAGAAGCAGGAGCTGATAAGCGGAGGCATGCCCCGGCGAAAGGAAAAATAAGCAATGCTCATGCTCATTATTATGTACACTGCCCATGGATGCAGTCCCCAGTGAAAAAAGCTGTAGCGCATGGCAAAAGTGGCTGCCTGCCCGCTTTCCTTCTCTATGTGCTCCGGGGGCTGCATGTAGTGGCTCAGAGGCTCGGCCACTCCCCAGAAAATCAGGCCGATGCCCATTCCGGCAGCGAAAAGCATGCTGAACCAGCCGAAATACGTGTACTCCGGCTTCTCGTCATCCTTCCCCAGCTTGATTTTGCCGTACCGGCTGAAAGCCAGGACCAGGGAAAAAACCAGGAAGAAAAAGGCCGCCAGAAGATAGGCCCAGCCGAAATGGGCTATGATCCCCCCGTGCAGCGTGGTGGAAAGTTCATACAAGAGATCCTGGTCATACAGCCCCAGGAGCACAAAAGCGGCCACTATGAGAAGGGACCAGACAAAAACTTTATCCTTGAACATAAAATGCCCTGCTTTGTTTGGTCATCACGGAACAAGCAGAATCGAGCTTTTGGCCCTGGACGTAACCCGGCTGCAGGTGGAGCCCAGCACATGCAGTGGAAAAGGCTCGTTAAGACGTCCCAGAACAACCAGATCAGCCCTGTATTCTTCTGCAACGTCCAGAATATGGCTCGCCGGAGACCCGACCCTGGACACCTGCCTTATCCTGAAAAAATGCTCTTTGAACTTGTCTCCCAATTCCTCCAGCTTTGCCTGGACTTTTTCCCTGCGCAGCTGCTCCGCGTAAGGATCAGCTTCTCTTTCGCCCACATGCAGGACAACCAGTTCCGGAACCAGACTTCTCAGAGCCTGCACCACAGGGCAGCATTTTTCAGCCGCCTCCCGGAAATCAGTGGCAAAGACAGCGCAGTGCATGTCTTCTTCACGCCGCAGAAAAGGCCTTTGTTTATGAACCCATACCGGCCCCTCAGCCAACCTGATAACGTCCTGGGTGGTGCTTCCAAGAAGGGAGGTGAGCAAAAAATTCCTGCCCTTTGCCGGAATATAGATGAGATCCATACCCTGCTTCCGGGCATGCCCTGTGATCTCCGAAGCCACATGTCCTTCTTCCACACGGCAATAAACATCAATCCCCACTTCATGAAGGGCGGACTGAAAGTGCTTGAGCCTGGCTTCAGCGTGATTGTGACTGCCAAGCCCCGGGGTGAGGACATGGAATAAGACAAGATCCCTGTCCCCCAGTTTGCTGGCAAAGGATGCCCTGATCCTTATATCCGAAAGGGACTCGTTCAATTCTACCGGATAAAGTATTTTCGAAAACATGATTTTTATTTCCGCATATGATTTACCTGATGCGAGTCTGTTGCCCTGAGTAACCATTAAGCTTCAGCTTGTCCCCCTCTTTTCAAGGCTGACCAGCTGGTCTCTTTGGGTTTTTTCCCCAAAAAAAAAGGGATTCCTTTTTGAGGAATCCCTTTTGCAGAGAAGATGTTCCGGCAGCGTCCTACTTTCCCAGAGGTAGACCCCAAGTATCATCGGCGCTGGAGGGCTTAACTTCCGAGTT
>PUMA01000114.1 GCA_003551155.1 Desulfonatronospira sp. | reverse complement strand
GTGGAACTGGCCCAGAAAATGGGCGGGGCAAGCATCTCTTCGGTCATAGTAGTGCCTGACCTGTGCATTTCCTTTGTGAGCCAGGATGAATGCAGCCTGCTGGACAACACCCTGCAGAAAGAGGCCCAGGAAATTAAGAAGGTGGTCGAAAGCAAACTTGGTGAAAAAGGGGTCAAGGGGGAAGTAATGGTCAAAGCAGGTTCCGCGGAAAAAGTTATTCTGGAGACCGCTGACCAGGTCAATGCCGACTACATAGTCATGGGCGCCTCGGGCAAACACGGCGCCGGAGCCAGGGGTGCCCTGGGCGGAGTAACCTGCAAGGTGATCAACCTGGGCAGGCGCAGTGTGATCGTTATCAAATAATCACATGAAATTACTTGCTTTAACTTACTTCAATTAAAGGAGTTTCAATATGGCCGAACATGAAAAAAAAGAAGCCCAGGAAGCCATTCAAGAGGAAATGGCTCATCTTGCCAAGAGCAAGAGCAGGTGGGAAGATCTCTGGAAAAAGGAAGCCTGGATGGTCTGCTGGATCGGGGGTTTCTTGCTTCTCCTGGGCCTGATCCTGGCTTGGGGATTCAGCAAGCCTCCCGAGATGAGAGAGATCATTGAGACCAATCGGGCAATCGTAGCCCAGGAAGCTGAAAGGGCCCCTTTCAAGACCATTGAAAAAATTGAGGCTGAGAACAAACTGGAAGGTCTGCGGGCCAGAGGGCACGGCGTACTGTCCTCCCTGCAGCCGTACTTCAGACGTCCGGCCGGCTGGGAGAGCAACCCTATAGACTCTTTTTACCGCAGCGAAGAAGAAGCCGCCCGGATGAGGGCGGAAGCCCAGCCAAGACATGAAGCGGCTCAGGAAAGAACAAAGGAAGCCAGGGCCGAAGCTGAGATAGCCCAGGCCAGGGCCGCGGCAGCCAATTTTGAGGACAGGGCCCTGAACCGGGAAGCTGAAGAGGCCATAGCCGAGTGGGTCGTGGCCAGAAGCGCTGAGAGCAGGGCCAGGTCAGCAGCCACGACACAGGCCTTCAACCTGTTTCCCACCCTGCTGACCCTGTTGATCGCAGTAGGGCTTCTCATGGCCTTAGGCACCCGCATCATGGGCCGCAGCGCAGGGGCCTTCCTGATCGGCTGGCCGGTGGTGTTTATAATCGCCACCCTGGGGTTCATGATCGGCAGCCACTCCATAGCCAGAGAATACGGTCTTGGCTATCCCCTGTGGTGCATCCTGATCGGACTGCTCATCAGCAACACCATAGGCGTACCCAAGTTTATCAAAGCTGCTGTCCAGACCGAGTACTTTATCAAGACCGGTCTGGTCCTGCTGGGTGGAAGCATCCTTTTCGGGCTTATTCTCATGATTGGGGCTCCGGGAATTGTAGTGGCCTGGGTGGTTACCCCGACGGTGTTAATTGTCGGATACTGGGTGGGCAACAAATACATTAAAGTTCCTTCCAAGCCGCTCAATATGTGCATTTGTGCTGCAGCCAGCGTGTGCGGCGTGTCTGCCGCCATTGCCGCCGCTGCAGCTTCCAAGGCCAAGGGAGAAGAACTGACCATCGCGGTGGGCATGTCCCTGGTGTTCACCGCCATATTCATGTTCCTCATGCCGGCCTTTGTCCTTGCTGTAGGCATGAACCCCATACTTGGAGGAGCCTGGATCGGCGGAACAGTGGATTCCACCGGAGCAGTGGTGGCCGCAGGCGAACTTCTTGGTCCCGGGGCCATGTACACGGCAGCCCCCCTGAAGATGATCCAGAACGTCTTGATCGGTGTTCTGGGCTTCGGTATAGCCGCATACTGGACCATCAAGGTGGAACGGGAAGGCAGTACAGAAGTGCTTAGTTTCTCCAAGGCCATGCACGAAATCTGGACCCGTTTTCCCAAGTTCATCATCGGTTTTGCCGTGGCTTCCATTGCTTTCACAATTATTTACGAAGTCATGGGAAGGCACATGGGAGACGCAATAGTTGACGAGGGCGCCCTGCGCGGCTTTGCCAACCCCTTGAGAACATGGTTTTTTGCCCTGGCCTTTACCAGCATCGGACTGGCCTCCAACTTCCGCGAACTGGCCCAGTACTTTGCAGGCGGAAAGATCGTGATCCATTACATCTTCACCCAGGGTTTCAACGTTATCCTGACCCTCATCGTAGCCTGGATCATGTTCATGCTGGTTTTCCCGGGCATCACCGCTCACCTCATGGAAATCCGCTACTAAGGCAACCAGAGGATGACTGGATTGAAAAAAGACAAAACCCTGCAACAAACAACCACCCCGGCCGGAGCCTCGGGCCCGGCCGGGGGGAAAAAAAGACGGATCAGAATCCTGGGTGCTGCTTTTATTACGGCATTGATCGGCCTGGGGGCGGTGCATCTGCACAGTCTTCCCCTGGTCCAGGAGGTCAAGGAATCCTTCAGACAAAGTGGAATAACCCTCAGTGCCTATACCTACAGCGACGTGGAAGATTTTCCATATCTCAAATCCAGGCCAGGCTCAGATCCAACAAAATAACCATTCACTGCATTATTAATCGGTGCAAAGGCGCAGGGAAAAAGAACCTTGCGCCCAGCACCCATGGCCAATCCCGGTATGCCTTTCCGCGCTTTTTCGTTGTATTCAAGGAAGATATAAAGACATGTCCATGTCTGT
>PUMA01000083.1 GCA_003551155.1 Desulfonatronospira sp. | reverse complement strand
TTAACCTCCCTTACTTGAAATTTAACCTGTTTGATAGTCAAGATAAGACTTTACGTTTTTTATGCCTTGACTTAAGTCAAACACAAGGAAATAAGAATAACGCTTTAACGTTATCACTGCACAGGTCATTTTATGCCTTATGATCTGCACATTTTCCCTGTCTTTGCCTCCCTGAGCCCTGAGCACCAGAAGGCCCTGGCCGCCATTGCCGGAACAAAGACTTACCAGGCCGGCCAGACAATTTTCCAGGAAAACGACCCCGGAGAAGGATTTTACGGGATAGTCCGGGGCAGGGTTAAGATCTACAAATCATCTCCTCTGGGTAAGGAATACATACTGCACATTTTCGGCCCAGGCGAGATCTTTGCCGAAGTGGCCGTGTTCGCGGGGAAAAATTTCCCGGCCAACGCCCTGTGCCTGGAAGAAACAAAACTTCTCTTTTTCCCCCGCACGCAGTTTAGACGTCTTATTGCAGAAAACCCGGACCTTGGGCTTAACCTGCTTGGCCTTTTGTCCATGCGCCTCAGACAGATGGTGGCCAAGGTGGAGGAACTGAGCCTCAAGGAGGTTCCGGCCAGGCTGGCAGCGCACCTCCTGCTGATCCGGGACAACCTGGGCCGGGACCTGTTCGAACTGGACCTGAATAAGTCCCAGCTGGCCGGTTATCTGGGAACCGTCCCCGAGACCCTGTCCCGGGTGATCCGCAGAATGAAAGAGGAAGGGTACATCGACATAAAAGGCAGGCAGGTCAATCTCCTGGATGTGCAGGGACTTGAGGACCTGGCCGGGGGAAGCACCAGGCTTCAGCCGTGAGGCTGATCATTTTTGCTTGAGCTGCGTTCTGGTGACTGTTTAACTGGTATCCTTGGTGCCGGTAAAGATAAAGGCCCGGGAAATCATTTTATAGAATCCGCCCTGGTCGATTCCCACCACCTGGCCGCAGGGACACATAATACGTCCATCTTTTTCCAGGCTCTCTATTTTTCTGGTTATCCGGCTTTTGTGACAGCGCAGCACCTGACCGGGCCCTGTTTTTCTGTATTTCCAGAGCTTTCGTTTACAACCCGAACACTTGATTGTAAGCATAATCTGAATTTCCTGAACACATTTTAATGCCTCCACGGTTGCCGTGGCGTTATGTTGAATCAAGATGCATTCTTTCTGCATTTAATTTTAAGCAAATATTATTGTCAGCCACCTCTTAACCTCGAGAAAAGAAAATGCGCGTTCACCCTGAAAGGATACAGGTAGTTAGATCAGCCCCGGGAAGATCCGGTCCGGTTGTTTACTGGATGAGCAGGGACCAGAGAATCCACGACAATTGGGCCCTGGTTCACGCCCAGGACCTGGCCCTGCAGACATCCGGTCCGCTGCGGATCGTGTTCTGCCTGGTAGAAGGCTTTCTGGAAGCAGGACTCAGGCAGTATGACTTCATGCTTCAGGGGCTTAAAGAATGCCGCCGGCAGGCTGAAGCACTGAACATCCCTCTGGACCTGGTCCAGGGCAAAACAGTAAAAACCATACCCGCATACCTTGAAAAACACAAAGCCTCCTTCCTGGTCATGGATTTTGACCCCCTGCGCATCAAGAAACAATGGCAGCAGCAAGTTATGAAACAGTCAGGTCTGCCTGTCCATGTGGTGGACTCCCATAATATTGTTCCCTGCTGGACTGCATCCTCCAGGCAGGAGTACGCAGCCAGGACCATAAGGCCCAGGATACACAAAAAAATGGATGAGTTTCTGGAAAAATATCCGGCCCTTGAGTCTCATCCCTTCAATTCCGACCATGGATCCGATTTTGATCCTGATACTCTGTTGAAGTCCATGAAAATTGACAGATCCATTCATACGGTAAACTGGCTGAAGCCAGGCCCCTCTGCAGGGCTTGAAATCCTGAAAAGCTTTATTGATAAAAAACTCCATGCCTACAAGGAGAAAAAAAACGACCCCAACAGGAACACTCTCTCCAACCTTTCGCCCTACCTGCATTTTGGGAACATAAGCGCCCAGACCGTAGCCGCCAGAGTCAAAAAACACAGGGATGCACCTATGGAAGCCAGGGAAACCTTTCTGGAAGAACTCATAGTCAGAAGAGAGCTTTCTGACAATTACTGCCATTACAACGGCGATTACGACAGCTTCCAGGGCCTCCCGGCCTGGGCGCAAAAGACCCTGGACAAACACCGCCATGACCACAGGGATTATCTATACGGTCTTAAGGAGCTTGAGCAGGCCCAAACCCATGATCTATTATGGAACGCAGCCCAGAATGAAATGATCCGAAGCGGCAAGATGCACGGCTACATGCGCATGTACTGGGCCAAAAAAATACTGGAATGGAGTGAAGAGCCTGAACAGGCTATTAAGCGGGGAATATATTTAAATGACAAATATGAACTTGATGGACGCGATCCCAATGGATATACCGGCATCATGTGGTCCATGGGAGGGTTGCATGACCGCCCCTGGAAAGAAAGAAAAATTTTCGGCACAGTGAGATACATGAGTTTTAACGGTTGCAGACGCAAGTTCAATGTGAATGAATACATTCAAAAATGGACATGACAGGATCAAGGAGCTGGACATGAAATATTACATACTCGGCGGCACAGGTTTTATCGGTAATTACCTGATCAGTTTCCTGCTGGACCAGGGGGCGGAGGTCACAGCCCTGGTCCGCGATGAATCCCGGATAAAAGCCAGATCCCAGAACCTGAAACTGATCAAGGGCGATCCCATGAAAAAAGGGACATGGCAGGAAACCCTCCACGAGTCAGAGATAATCATCAATCTGGTGGGTTTCCCCGTCATGACCAAGTGGACCGAAAAAAACAAACAGCTCATTCTGTCCAGCCGGGTGGATTCCACCAACAATGTAGTTGAAGCCATGAAACACACGGAACCCAGGACCTTTATCTGCGCCAATGCCGTTGGATATTACGGACCCCGGGGAGACGAGCAGGTGGATGAGCAGAGTGGTCCGGGCACTGACTTCCTGGCCCGGGTGTCTGTGCAGTGGCAGGAGTCGGCCCAGGCTGCTGAAAAACTCGGGCACCGCGTGATAATATCCAGATTTCCAGCTGTCCTGGGACAGGGAGGCGGAGCCATGGCCAAAATGCTCCCGGTATTCAGGCTGGGCCTGGGCGGAAAACTGAGCAGCGGTCGGCAGTGGTTTCCCTGGGTGCATATCTTTGATCTTGTCCGGGCCCTGCATTTCTTGAGCTTAAAAAACGAGATACACGGGCCGGTGAACATCTGTGCCCCCCAGCAGATAACCAATGCAGATTTTACCAGGGCCATGTCCAAAGTGCTGGGCAGGCCGGCGCTGTTCAGAGTGCCCGGGCTGGCCCTGAAACTTATTTACGGAGAGGTGGGGCAGATGCTTCTTACAGGGCAGCGCTGCGTGCCGGGTATACTTCAAAAGGCAGGGTTTGAATTCAAGTTCCCCGAGATAGAGATGGCTCTTGCAGATATTGCAGCCAGATAGCCATTAATCAAAGCCTGCATACGTCCCTGAAGCCATGCCTGAAAATCATCAGAGCTGCGGCTGCCAGAACGAAACATCCGGCAAAAATCAATCTGTAGGAATCAGGAGAAGCAGGACCAAGAACTTCCAGAAACATACCTGCAGCGGCAGTGCCCATGGCCCCGGAAACAAAAAAAATCAGGTTGAAAACTCCCATACCCATGCCAACCCGGCCATGAGGCAGTGTTTTGGAAACTGCTCCGGCCAGAGAGGAGTGAATGATGGTAAACCCTGAATTGGCTGCCACCAGGCTGGCCGAACTGAGCAGAGGACCCTGCCCGGCAGCTGAAATAATCAGCCCGAACCCCAGAAGAAGGATAAGAAACCCTGCCTTGACCACAGGAACAGCACCGCAGCGGTCTACCACTCTCCCTGCCGCCAGACCCGCCAGGGCAGCGCTCATGGCTCCCGGAAAAAGATAAAGACCTATCTGCATTGTGGCCATATCGTACACATGCCGAAACATCAAAGGCATCATAAAAAAGGTGGCAAAAATAGTGCCCATGACCAGAAAGGCCACCACTACGCCATGGCGGTAGCCGGAACTGACAAAAAGACCGGGGTGGACAAAAGGGTAGGAAACAGACTTGATGCGCCTGGCAAACAACACTCCCAGCGCAGCTACCGCCAGGGCAAGCAGGCCCATGCGCATATTGACCATTACCAGCAGACAGCCCACGGCCGAGGCAATCAGGATGGCGCCCTGAAAATCAAAGGGTTCCCGCCGGAGTTCATCTTGAGGGGGGAGGGCCCTGCGCAGGAAAAAGATTACCGGCAGCAGAACCAGCGGGGTCAGGAAAAGATAGTTCCAGTGCAGATAACCAGCGATGAATCCACCTGCAATGGGACCTACCCCCAGTCCCAAAGCCACTGTGGAGGCAATAACCCCCAGCAGGCTGCCCCTGATATTATCCGGCACATATACTGTGGCCAGGACCATGGACAGGGCCGGAATGCCTGCAGCGCCACTGGCCTGGAGCATGCGGGAGGCAACAAGCATGGCATAGGAGTCACTAAAGAAACCGAGCAGGGAGCCGGTGCAAAACAGAACCAGTCCTGCAGTGATCAGGTCCCGCAGATGAAAGCGGTCCCCAAGACGGGCATAAACCACGGACCCAAAAGCAAAGATCACGATGTAGGCTGTGACCACCCAGCTTACCAGGGCCGGCGAGATATCGTAATCATGGGCTATGTCCGGAACTGCGACATTGAACATCACCCCGTTTAAAACTGAAAAAAATATGGTCAGAGATAAAAGTGGAGCGATAAACCGCCTCACCTGCCGGGATTCAAGCTTCATGCATTGCTCCGGCTAATCAAACACGGCCGGCCTGTTGGGATCGCTGACAAGGGCCAGGATGTCATCCAGGTGACGTTGAATGGTCCGGGGGTAAGAAAGAGAAGGAATCCTGTCAAAATCAAAAAAATCCACAGCAGAGGTTTCCTGGCTGGGCCGGGCTGCACCGCCGGTGATGCGGCACAGAAAAATAATCTTGTAAGCATGGAAAAAAGACAACGGCCGTCCGCCACGGTTGGCGTCATACACGCCCACCAGCCTTTGGGGTTCAATTATGAAACCGCTTTCTTCCAAAACTTCCCTGGCCACCATCCGGGAAGGGGTTTCACCTACGTCAGCCCAACCGCCCGGCAGACACCAGCGTCCGTCACGAACCTCCTGGACCAGGAGAATACGCTTTTGATCAAGTACCGCCCCCCGGACATCAACTTTGACAGTTGCATAGCCCTTCTGCTCCTGGAAGTCAGCTCTGGTCTCCTGAAAATCGAGATTGGAATGATAGGCAGCCATTTCCGCAGCTATTTCCAGGAGCCGGGAAAAATTTTTCTCATCATGATGATTCTTTTTGAATACGAGCCCGATCTGGCTGATGGCCTGAATTTCCCTGGCCCACTGCAACCAGACAGAAATATTCGAATCCTGCATTCTGCCCTCTCCTTGAAACTACCATGCCGGTCCAGGTTCTGACCGGCAGATACAAAATACGCCAAAGCCCCGGGAGGTCAGGACTTTGGCGCATATATCAGCGGTTGGTATTCGTCGGGTAAAACAACTCTTGTTTTAAAGCCTGCAAGCTTCTCCGCCCTCGCAATAATTGCGGATGAACTGTCCCAGCTGAATGCCGAAATGATAACATTCCTTGCCCTGTAAACAGTTATCCACGTCCTGTTCTTCCAGATGGGTGGAAAGCTGGTGGCTGTCTTTTTTGAAAGTGGCCATCCATGCCTTTTTGCTCTCATCAAACTCAACTTCGAGTCCTACCCCGTACTGCTGGATTTCAGGATAAATCTGGTTCAGCTTGTTCTTGATGTCTGAGGCCTGTGCCGCCATAAGATACCTCCTTATGTGGTTACAGAGAATAAAGTTAAACTGATAAGTATTATTTAAACCGCAAACCCTTTCCGACAAGAGCAGCATGTTGAGCCCCTGGTCTGAACCTAAGGGCATTCATAACCGGGGCTTGGGGAATAAGTTCTGGATAATATCTTTCACATAAAAAATTAGTATTCGCCATATTCAACAGAGTATTTTTCATCCAGTTCCCGGACTATGGCCACCGCCTCACTCGCCGGCAGATTCTGGGCCTCCTTTTCCTTTACCCAGTTGTCCACTATCGGGGTCAAATGGGCAAGCCACCTTTGTTCCTCTTCAGGGGAAAGCTCAATCACCTCCAGGCCATGCTGCTCTTTTGCAAACTCCAGCCCCTGCCTGGAAGCATCCGCAAAAAGCTTGCCGTATGTCAGGGCAAACTCATCGTTTAATTCCTCGAAAACCGCCTGGACCTCTGCCGGAAGAGCATCCCAGGACTTTTTGTTCATAACCTTTACAAAAACCATGTTGTACAGAAATGGAGTTCTGGTTAAGCTGTTGACAACTTCAGCCAGCCTGAAGCCCTCCAGAATATCGTTGGGCCCGAGAATTGAATTGACCAGCCCCTGATCCAGTGCCAGATATGATTCAGACATGGGCATGGCATGGGGAACAGCTCCCAAAACCCTCACCGGAGCGGTGCTTCCCCCCACAGCTCTTATTTCCAGTCGCTGCACATCTTCAAGGGACCTTACCGGAAATTTACTCATAATGTTTCCGGGTCCTGTCGCCCAGAACATAAGTATCTTTACTTCAGAAAACTCGTCAATTCCAAGCTGTTCCCGTATCTTTTTGTATCCTTCATGTGCGGTCATGGAAGCAGCAACAGAATTAATATTCTGATACCCGGGAAGCTCAAAGACTTCGGTCAGAGGAAACATGCCCGGTGTATAGGATGGACAGGTACTGCCAATATCAGCTACACCGGCAGCTACTCCATTGAATATTTCTCTTGCTCCGAGCAGAGATTCTCCCGGGTGCAGGTTGATCTTCACCTGTCCTCCTGTCCTTTCTTCCACCTCCCGGATCCATGTTAAGTGCCCGTCAGCCACCTGGGGATGCGAAGCAGGCCAGAAAGTAACCATGGACAGCTCAAGGGGTTTTTTCCTTGCATCATCAGGATCAAGACCATTATCAGTGGAACAGGCGAACATAACCAGGACAAATAAACAACAAAAACTCCAAAAGATAACCGCTTTGCTTTTAATCATTTTTATCCTTCCTGCGATTTTGATATTGACAAGTCCGGGTACTTTTCTCCACACAAAAATTATCAGTTTCCATCAGGCTCGAGCAATAATGTCTTTTAAGCCAAGAAACAAGAAGTTTTTTTCTCACCATGGATAAGATCCTGCAGCCAAAATACGCCGGGGTCTCACTATCCTGGTGTACGCTGTTTCAAACTGAAACAGGGGTAGAAATATATACGTCTTCGCCTCCATGGCTAATTGGGCTGAACATTCCGGACAATAAGGATAAAAAACCGGTTCATGGCTCGATATTGCTGCCCAGAAGCTGCAAAAACCTGTACATCCATTCCGGGTGAGCAGGCCATGCAGGAGCAGTCACCAGGTTGCCGTCTACAACCGCATTGGACAGGGTGTCAGCGGGATCAGTCCAGGTACAGCCGTTGCGCTCCAGATCAGGCTTGAGTGCCGGGTAGGCAGTGCATTTTCTTCCGGCCAGCATTCCGGCAGCCAAAAGACCCTGCTGCCCGTGACAAATGGCTGCCACGGGCTTTCCGGCCTGGTCAAAATGCCTGACAATATCCAGAACCCGGTCATTGAGACGAATGTACTCGGGAGACCTGCCCCCGGGAATCACCAGACCCTGATAATCCTGGGGCACTATCTGATCAAAATCAGCGTTCAGGGTAAAGTTGTGCCCTGGTTTTTCCGAATAGGTCTGGGCCCCGTCAAAGTCGTGTACTGCCGTGCGCACCTGATCTCCGGACTTTTTGCCGGGACATACAACCTCCACCTGGTGTCCCACCATGAGCAGCATCTGAAAGGGCACCATTACTTCATAATCCTCCACATAATCCCCCACAATCATGAGGATTTTCTTGGCCGCCATAAACAAACCTCCTTGAGTGATACACATTAAGCCGGGTCAGGGAATATGGCTGGATTGGGCTCTTTCCCGGGCACCCAGCCAATATCTTCCTCCTGCTGCCTAAATGATCCCGTAGAGAGGCCCTCCTCTTACTCCCAGACTGTCCACCCTCTTCTCCACTTCCGGATCATCCTCCAGCACAGGCGGATGGTATTTTTTCAGACGGGCATCGATGATTATGCCCTTTTCAGCACCCCAGTGTCTGCACCGGACAAAAGCTCCCATGCCGTAAACATCCGTAGCCGGGTCCGAACGGGTGAATACGGCCCACAAAAAATTATCCCAGCAGGCCGAAACAAATGCACTGTCGTCCACCACCGCCACCAGAGGAAATCTCTCCATGCCCGGAGTCATATAGAGCCTTTCCCCCAGCCTCTCCATTTCCGGATCGTGTGTATCCCTTTTCTGGGTACTTTCAGGCCCCTGCAAGACCATGATCCCCGGGGCCATGAACCTTGGCTCTGCAAAATCACTGCTCAAGGGAAGTTCTCTGGGCAGCTTCATTCCGAGCTTTCTTTTAATTCTGCCTGCAGCAGCCATGATCAGCTTTGAACCCTGATTTAGGCTTATACCGGAGTAATCCAGGGTATCCATGGGTGTCCGGGTAATAAAGTGCAAGTCCCTGGTGAAGTCCAGCCTTTGAAGCACATGCTGCAGAAAACGCGGAATCCTGCTGGCAGACAGACCAGGGTCATCCTCTACGGCGGCAATAATCAGGTACTTGGCCAGGGATGTCTGACTCTGGCCAAGAAGATTCATGGCACTGGTCAACAGCTCCTGAGGCTGCCTTTCGCTGGCATAAGGCACATAGCTCTCCCGGCCCACGGCCAGAAGCAGGGGATGCACTCCTGCGGCATCCACTGCATGGACCTGGCGCACCCCGCTGAACACCGAAGGTATAAGCTGGGCAGTGAGTTCGTGGATCAGGGTCCCGAAAACAGTATCTTCCTGGGGGGGACGGCCTACTGTGGTGAAAGGCCAGACAGCATCCAGACGGTGATGTACCTTTTCCACACGCAGCACCGGAAAGTCGTGGCGCAGACTGTAATAACCCAGATGGTCCCCGAAGGGGCCTTCGGGGAGTTCTTTGTCCGGCACTATATGACCGGAAATACAGAAATCCGCTTCAGCAGGCATGGGCAGACCATTGGCAGCCCGGACCATTTTGATCCTGTGCCCCGCAAGCACGCCTGCAAAGATCACTTCTGGGACATTTTCCGGGAGAGGCATGACTGCAGCCAGAGTCATGGCCGGAGGCCCCCCCACAAAAACATTGACCCTCAGGGGCTCTTTTCTTTCCAGGGCAAGCTTGTGATGATGGCCTATGCCTCTGTGAATCTGATAGTGCAGGCCCAACTCCTGGTTCAGGACAAAATCATTGCCAGTAAGCTGCACCCGGTACATGCCTGTATTGGAATGCATCAGGCCTGGCCTTTGAGGGTTCTCGGAGTATACCTGGGGCAGGGTTACATAAGCACCTCCGTCCAGCGGCCAGGAAACCAGAGCAGGCAGGCGGTCAATGCTGGTGACACCCTTTGAAACCGGCCCTTTCAGGCTGCGACCCGGCAGTGCTCTGGCCAGAAGGGGTAATACATCCGCATACTTCCAGGGCTTTTTGAAAAACAGCAGTGGGTCTATCTTGAGCTTGAAAAGTTTGTCCAGGGCCTGAAGGGTATCCCTGAAGATGTACTCGGCCCGCCTTGTGGTACCGAAGATATTGCCGGCCATGGGAAAAGTGGTTTTTTTGACGTTGGTGAACAACAGGGCCGGACCTTTGTTTTTGAAAACCCGGCGCTGAATTGCGCCCACCTCCAGATGGGGGTCGACTTCCCTGCTGATCCGGATCAGTTCTCCTCTGGCTTCCAGGTCAGCCAGGCATTGGCGCGTATTCATATAGCCCATGTCAAGCTCCAGTATTTTTAATTAATGAAAAACAGAGGAATTCAGGCTTGAACCTTGGCCCAATGCCCGCTAAAGGTCAAGGAATAAACTTGGAATTGAAATATAAATATTATAACCTGTTGCAGCAAAATTATAAATATGGACAAGATACACGAAAACCAAGACCTGCAATCAACAGGCGCCTACCCCCGCCTGCCCCGGGCGGCTGTCGGGGCAGTAGTCATGCACGAAAAACGCTTCCTGCTGGTCCAGAGAGGCACTCCTCCTGCCCTGGGACAATGGTCCATTCCCGGCGGCAAAATAAGGCTGGGAGAGACCATGCAGGAAGCAGCCGAACGCGAGGTTCTGGAAGAAACCGGTCTCAGGATCAGAGCCAAAGAACCTTTGTTCACATTTGACCTGATCAAACGCGATGAACAGGGCAGAATCCTTTTCCACTACATTATTGTGGACCTACGGGCCGAATACCTGGGAGGTGAGGTCCTGGCCGGTGCCGATGCCATGCAGGCTCGCTGGATCGGCCTGGATGAGATGGAGAGCCTTGATATCAGTCCAACGACACTGGCCCTGCTCAGGGACCTTGCCGGAAAGGAGCAAGGTGTTTCCTTTACCGCCGGATAATGTACACGTTACCTTGCCTCATCCACCTATCAATCCTTTTGATCAGCCAGGCCTTGATAATCCTTCGTGACTGGGGGATCAGAAGAAAAAGCCCCATGAGGTCGGTGATAAACCCCGGGGTAAGAAACACAATGCCAGCGGTAAAAATCAAAAAAGCATCCAGGATATCGTCCGTAGGCGGAACCCCCTGCTGCAGGTTGGTCCTGAGACGGAACATGGTCTGAGACCCCTGCATCTTGGCCAGAAGAGCCCCGACAAAGGCTGTGGCTATAACCAGGAAGATGGTCCATAAGGCCCCGATATGGGTTCCGATTTTGATCAGTACATAGATTTCCACAATGGGCAAAATGACAAATGCGGCAAATAATTTGAACAGCATAATCTTTCCTTGGGCTGTATTCCCGGAACAATATTTTCATTAACTATGCAAAGGCCAGCTCTGAAGGCTTCTACCCGGACACGGGCTGGGTGGAAACTTTTCCTCTTCTCTGGGCAAATCTGGCCCAGTTGGTATATTGATATAAATATAACATTATCCCGGCCTGCATGCCCATGGAAATAAACATGGCCATCCAGATTCCCGTGGCCTGCTGCATGACCAGATGGCCCAGCATATAAGCCAGGGGGAGCCGAATCAGCCATGACGCTGCCCCCATTCCAAACATCTGATACAGGGTGGCCCCGGCCCCGGTCAAAGCGCCACCCAGCACCATGGCCACCAGGAGAAAGGGAATAGCAGCCATATTGAACCTCAGGTAATTTACCGTTTCCCGGGTGACTTCGGGATCCGGGGCAATAAAGGCTGCCACAGGTTCAATCACCTGCCACAGGGCCACCGTAAGCAGGCCAACGGAAACAAGGGCAATGATCATGACCTGGTAACCGATCCTCTTGGCTCCCTGCACATCTCCCCGTCCCAGATAGTTGCCCACCAGAATGGAAGCAGTAAAGTTGAAGGCCACCCCTGGAAGGAACAACAGGGATTCCACCCTTAGTCCCGCGCTCATTCCTGCCAGGGCCGTCACGCTTCCCATGGGCAGAGCTGCGGTGATGGCAAACAGGACCAGATATGCCGAATGCCAGACCACCTGCATGAGCCCTGCCGGCCAGGCCACTTTGAACAGGTAAGGCCATGCCCTTTTTACCCAGCGCCAGGGAGCAAAGCTCTTGCGCTGCAAAAAGCCGTGTCTGTACAGGACGATGAGATTAAAAACAACTCCGCACAGTACTGCTCCGAAGGTGGTCCAGGCCAGCCCTTTATATCCCAGCTTGGGAAATCCCCACCAGCCGAGACCCAGAGCAAAATCACCCAGCGTGTTGACCACAGTGACAATCATCATGGAATACAGGGGGATCATGCCCCTGTGCTGGGCCCTGAAAAAGGCGTTGCATATGATCAGCAGATAATACCCGGGCAGGATATATAAAAAAACCTGGAGAAGATACCCGGCAATGTGCTCGATATCCTCAGGCACCTGCAGCAGACCCAGTAGCAGATCTTTCAGCAGAAGACCCGCCGCCAGAAAGACAAAGCCCAGAACCACGCCTATTTCCAGGCCCAGGCCGATATACCGGCGAACCCTCAGCATAAGACCGGCACCGAAAGCCTGGCTTATGGCGGCCACGCTGCCGTTGGCCAAGGCTATGGCCACCACCAGGAAGAAAAACAGGGCCTGGGTGATCATTCCCATGCAGGCCTGAACGTCCTTGCCCAGACGACCTGCTACCCATACATCCACGAAGCCTATCAGGAAGTGAAAGAACATCATCAACACCTGGGGCCAGGAGAGGCTCCAGATAGTCTTGTAGGTGTCTTTTCGGAGCATTATCTGAAAACATCCAGCAGGCTTTCTCCCCAGAGGGCCATCATCCAGCACTCCACAACCAGGAGTCCGGCCGTGGCCCCAAAAAGAAAGTCGATTTTCCGAAAGCTTTCCTGCAGCTCAACCACCCTAAGAGTGATAAGGCCAAAAGCGAATCCTGCAATTAATCCGAATAGATGCGCTCCCAAATCTGTATTTTCTCCTCCCACCCCCAGCATGGCCAGGAGGGCCAGTCCCAGGACAAAGGCATTGCCCAGAGAAAGCCTGGAGTCTTTGACGGTATGGATGGACATGATACCTACCGCTGCAAAAACAGAGGTGGAAAAACCAATACTGATGTGAGCTGGAGACATGACCCAGGCATTTACATAATTGCCCAGGGCTCCGGCCAGAATAACCAGCAGCCATCCCAGGCCCAGGCCCAGGCGGGAACAGACAGCTATAATAAAAGGAGCGCCAATGATTACATTGCCCAGGACATGAGCAGGATCACCGTGCAGGGTAAGGGCGGTCACAGTCCGCCACCATTCTCCTTCCTGGATGATCCTGGCCGCGTTGGCACTGCCCTGTTCCAGCCAGGGCAGGTACTGCCAATCCATCTGGCCCAGCCCCTCGTATACTACAGTAAAAAAAAGCAGAAGCAGGGAAAGAATAAAAACCGAAGCCACGGCATTTTTCCTCTTGGGTGCAGCCGAGTGAAAATAATGCTCCAGCTCTTTTTCTTCCTTTTCATACTGCCTGATCTCTTCCACCGCCCGGGGTGCCTGCGATGAAGGCACCAGCAGCCGGCCCTCCTGCCATTGATAATCAACTCCCATGGCAATAAGCACCAGCTCCCATTCCTTTTTCTTGGCCCGGCTTCCAGCGGTCAGGCCTACAAGGGCCAGTTCGTTTAAAACATCTCTTTGTGTCTCTGACATAATGGGGCGCTTCTCAGGCCTTCCTGCGCAATTTGCGCCTATCCCCGACCCTGATGGTCAGTTTTTCCTTATCCATGAATTCCATCAGAGGTATGGCGAATTTGCGGGACAGGCCTGTGAGCTCCTTGAATTCCACTGGACCCATTTCCTCGTTTTCCTGCAGAAACGAGGTGATTTTTTGTTTAAGTTGGTCCACAGCCCCGGCAGAAAAATAAAAATCCTCATTAATCTTCACCAGGACCTTTTCATCCTGCAGAAGACGGAGAACCGGGCCTGCTTCCTTCATTTCCAGGTTCAGATCTTCCAGAAGTTTCTTCACTGTAGGAGGTTGAATGCCGGCCTGCTGGTAAGTCCTGACGACCTTCTGCTTCAGTTGCTCCTGATCCGCAGCCAGGGAAACCCTGTGTTCAGGGAGGCGATAAAATTCCTGTTCGGATATAATCCTTTCGCCGCGCACAAGGCGGTCCAGAACAAAAAAGAACAGCTTCTCAGGGATTTCCCTGGCCCATTTGCCTGCCAGCTCTCCCCTGGATATGCCCTGGCGCATGGGGAATTTACGATGCAGACTCTGCAATTCTTCCAGCATTCCCCGTTCCAGATCCGAAATTGCTTTGCCGCCCACATATATGCGATTTTCCTTGTCCACTAAAAAGACTTCCTGTTTGCCTCCCATTACCTGCAACTTTTTCTGCAATTCCCTGCTCTCCAGATCAGTCAGTATTATCAGCTGGGCCAGGGAAAGTCCCTTGCTTCCGGCAAGTTCCAGCTGTACCTGGATCAGCTCCTCTGCCCGGGCCCCGGCCAGCCTCTCAAGGATCTCAACCTGTGGTGAAAAGCGCTTGATCTTGCCGGCCAGGGGGTTGATAATCCTGGCACCGGCAATGGTTCTAAGAGGTGAATAAGAACGTATAACGCACCTGTCTCCGTAAACCCCGGCCATGGAATCTTCAAAGCGAACCTGACATACGCAGCGATCCCCGGGCTCCAGCTTGTCCCTATCCAGCAGATAAATCCGGGCCAGCACTTCTTTGGCCCCGTGGTGGAAATGTACCTGAGTGCGGTGTTTAAGAGGCCTGGGCGCGGACTTGAGGTAGGTCAGCTCCAGATCCCAGACCCTGGATGGGAAAAGCGTACCAGGCCTGGCCAGCACAAATCCCCTCTCCAGATCCTCAACCTCCAGGCCGTGCAGATTGACTGCAGTGCGCATTCCGGCCTGGCTTTCCCGGGTCTGTTCCCCGTGCACCTGCAAGGATCTGACCCTGGACGTAATCTCCTGGGGATAAACCATGACCTCGTCTCCAACGGCGATCTTGCCGGATACTGTGGTCCCGGTAATGACCGTGCCGTGTCCGCGCATGGTGAATATCCTGTCCATGGGAAGACGAAAAAGGTCTGAACGGCGATGGGGCTTGAACTCCCGGGCCATTTTCCGGATATGCACCAGCAGCTGATCTGTTCCATCTCCGGTATGCGCTGATACAGGTATGATGGGGGCATCTTTGAGGAAGGTATTCTGCAGATAATTTGAAACATCTTCCAGGACCAGCTCCAGCCATTCAGAATCGACCATGTCAACCTTGGTCAAGGCCACCAGCCCGATTTCCACCCCGAGCAGGGTGCAGACATCCAGGTGTTCCCTGGTCTGGGGCATGATTCCCTCATCAGCGGCAACAACCAGAAGCACGAAATCAATTCCTGATGCGCCGGAAACCATATTCTTGACGAATCGCTCATGTCCGGGCACGTCAATGATTCCAAGGCGAACTCCGGCTTCCAGGTCCATGAAGGCAAAACCCAGTTCAATGGTTATGCCGCGTTTCTTCTCCTCCACCAGACGGTCACATTCAATACCCGTCAGGGCTTTGATCAGGGTGGTCTTGCCGTGATCGATGTGTCCGGCAGTGCCCATTATTACAGGCATTTTACCTCCTCAACTGCGCATTTTATTGAATCCTTCAGCTGTTTAACCTTTAAACGGCTGAAAAAAACCTGGAGTAGGCCAGATATGTGGCATATATGTCCGCCTTGCTCACAATTTCAAACGGACTGTGCATTCCCAGCACGCCAGGACCGAAATCAATTATGTCCATTCCGTAGACAGCCAGGAACTTGGCCACAGTTCCACCGCCCCCCATGTCCACCTTGCCTGTTTCTGCCATTTGCCAGGGAATTTTTTCGCTGTTCAATATTCTGCGCAGCCAGCCTATATACTCGGCGTGAGCGTCATTGGCTCCCACCTTGCCCCTGTGGCCGGTAAACTTGCAGAAAACTGGACCATGTCCCAGGAGGGAGGCATTGAGCTTTTCATGAACATCCTGGTAGTCTGGATCCATGGCTGCATGAACGTCGGCTGACAGAGCTCTGGTATTGGCAAACATTGTTCTAAGCCTGGTTTCAGGCTCCCAGGCGTCCAAAAGCTCTTCCAGACAGTATTCCAGAAAAAGGGATTTAGCCCCGCAGGAACCTTCGGAGCCTATCTCCTCCTTATCCCAGAAAACCGCCACCCTGGAATGTACTGACGGCTCCGCATCCAGAAACGCATTGAGCCCGGTAAAAACACAGGCCCGGTCGTCATGGCCGAAGCCTCCGATGAGACCCTGATCCAGGCCTACGAATCTGGCCGGACCGGCAGGTACAGCCTGAAGCTCGGCACTGTAAAGGTCTTCTTCAATAATACCGAACTTCCGGTTCAAAAGTCGCAACACACCATTCTTGACGGCCTTCTTTTCATTGCCGTTTCTTTCTTCATCCGGTTTGCCGGACAGGGGCACGTGCCCCAGGATCACATTCAGTTTTTCAGCTTCAAAGGCCTGGGACAGCCTCTTTTCAATCTGCTTGGAGGCCAGATGGGGCAGAAGATCAGCAACGGTAAACACGGGGTCATTATCGTCTTCACCAATGCTAACATTTACCCTGCTTCCGTCGGTCTTGACCACGGTGCCGTGCAGAGCAAGAGGCCTGGCCAGCCATTGGTGCTTACGTATTCCCCCGTAATAATGGGTCTTGGCCAGACTGATCTGGCACTCCTCGTAAACCGGCCTTTGTTTGAAATCCAGTCTTGGAGTGTCCACATGGGCCCCAAGGAGCCGCACACCCTGAGCCATGGGTCTGTTGCCCTTCCAGGCCAGGAATATGCTTTTGTCTTTGTGCACTCTGAACACTCTGTCCATATGAAATTCTTCTGCAAAACCCCGGGCAAGGACCTGGGAACGCACCCAGTTAATTGTTTCTCTCTCAGTCTTGCATTCACTCAGAAAACGCACATATTCATGAGCGACCCTGTCCATGGCTGTCCGGTGCTTTTTGCTTTTATAAACCTGCCAGCAGTTCCTGGGCTTGAACTCCATATTCTCTCTCCTGTGTCTGTGTTCTGAATCCAGTCGCCTGTTATCTGTCATCCACTTCCTGCAGAGCCTCCTTAAGTGCCGCCACTACCATTGTAAATTCCGAGTCATCAATGGTCCTGGGATCCAGACAGAAAAAATCCTCTTCCACCCGTCCCACCATGGGCGGATCAGTGCGCAGAAGAGCTGTCCTGATCTCATCACAGGTTAGACTGGAGAACTCAAGGCCCACCAGATATGTGGGCAGGTCCTGTTCCGGAAAAGCACCGCCCCCCACACGGGAATAGGCTGGAAAAACCTTTGACCTGACCTGTCCTCCCAAGTGGCGTCTGATCCGGTTTTTAAGTCTCTGGGCCTTATTCTTGAGTTCTTTTTCCCCCATGGTGATCATGCGCAACGTGGGCACTTTCTGCCTGGCCAGTTCAGGATCCAGGTAAAGCCTCAATGTTGCTTCAAGGGCGGCCAGGGTCATCTTGTCTATGCGCATGGCCCGGTTTAAGGGATTTTTCTTGATGCGATCGATATATTGCTTACTGCCGAGAATTATCCCGGCCTGAGGTCCTCCCAGAAGCTTGTCCCCGCTGAAGCAGACCACTGCGGCTCCGTCCCTGACCACCTGCTGTACTGTGGGCTCGGGCATAAAACTAAAACCGTGTGCCTGAAAGTCAAAAAAATTGCCGCTGCCCATATCCTCGATAACCGGCAATCCATGCTCCTGGCCCAGCTTTACCAGATCTGCCAGGCTCACCTCTTTAAAAAAACCAATGATCCGGTAATTGGAGGTGTGCACCTTGAGCAGGGCTCCGGTTTCAGGGCCTATGGCCTGTTCATAATCCTTAAGATGAGTCCGGTTGGTGGCGCCTACCTCTCTGAGACGGGCTCCGGATTTGGCCATGACATCGGGAATGCGGAAAGAGCCGCCGATTTCCACCAGTTGCCCCCGGGAAACAATGACTTCCCTGGTTTTGACCAGAGTGTCCAGGGTCAGAAGCACTGCCGCTGCATTGTTGTTGACCACAAGCCCTGATTCAGCTCCTGAGATGCGGCACAGCAGATCTTCCACATGTGAATATCTGCTTCCTCTTTGGCCGGTCTGCAGGGAAAACTCCAGATTTGAGTAGTGCAGGCAGGCAGAAGTAACAGCCCTGGAAGCCTCCTCTGTCAGGATAGATCTCCCTAGATTGGTATGTATGACCACTCCTGTGGCATTGATCACCCGCCTGAAATGCGGACGTGCCTGAACTTTGATAAAGATCCTGAGCCTGGGCCATAGATTTTTAAGATCCAGAGCGTCTTCCCTGGTAATAATGCCTGAGCGGATTTCTTCCCGGCACAGATCCAGAAAGGTGTTGACCAGATCCTTGAGCATGTTTCTGGGCAGCGAGGCAAGGTCCTGTTCTTTTTCCACACGGCCCAGTACCGCATCCATTGAAGGCAGTTTTCGAAATAGTTCGGACAATTGTTCCTCCTGTCGCAGAGATGTCAGATATCAGACTCCAGAGACTGCCCAGCCTGCATGGCGGGGTCATGGACTGTTCGAGTCAATGAATAAACGGAATCCAGCCACTGCGGGAACAAAGAATAAATGTAACCCAGCAGATACAGCGAACCGCACACCAGCACAGGACCATCACTGGACCCCAACCGGGTGAAAAATCCCTGCAGATCATCCAACGGCTCTGCCCTGTGGCCCAGAAGAGAAAGCAAATAATTTCTGTCGATCTTCCTGGGGCTGGATTCCATATCCGGAACCAGGATCCTGGCTGCATAAGAATATTTGATCATTTCTGCCAGGGGTTCTATTTCCTTGTCGTTTAAACAGGTAAAGACTATGCTTTTCAGGCTGATATCCTGTTTCTTCAGGAAGTTCAGCAATCCGGACAGGGCTGCGGGGTTGTGGGCCCCGTCCAGAATGATCTGGGGGTCCCGGCTTACCACATGCATCCGCCCCGGAAAAAAAGTTCCTTCCATGGCCTGCAGGCACTTATCCCTATCCAACCGGACATTCCTTTCTTCAGCCAGAAGCTGCCAGGCCAGCACTGCGCTCATGGCGTTATGCACCTGATAATCCCCGCCAAGTCCCAGATTCTGTGGACCGAAACAAAGATCAGGCTGCCTTGCGAAAATTACCCTGCTGCCTTTCCGGACAAAAAAATCTTTGCCCTGATAAAGCATTGCTCCTGCACTGGAACAGATGCTTTTTATCACTGTTTCAGCATGGACATGCGCCTGGTGCGCCAGTACAACCTTTGAACCCTTGTGTACGGCCATGGCCTTGTCCCGGGCTATTTCCGGGACGGTTTTTCCCAATACGTCTGTATGGTCCAGGTCGATGCCGGTAAATATCTGCATTCCAGCACCCAGAGCAGTTGTGGCGTCATGTCTGCCTCCGAGGCCGGCCTCCATGATTGCCAGATCAACCCCGGCCCGCTTGAAAATCAAAACACAGACCAGGGTTAGAAACTCGAAATAGGTAAGTCCCAGGTCATTGCACCTGGCAAGCACTTCTTCTGCAGCATCCAGCCAGTGCCCATCCGGAGCAGGCTTGGCGCATATCCTGATTCTCTCTTTAACACTGACCAGGTGGGGGGAGATAAAAAGACCGGTGACAGCCCCGTGCCTCAAAGCAATATTCTGCAGAAAACAGGCAGTGGAGCCTTTGCCGTTGGTACCGATGATCTGGACCATGTGCGGGTGTTCCGGCTGGATATTTAAAAGGGACAGGGCTTTTTGCATCCTTCCCAGGCCAAGCTCCATGCGAAACAGTCCCAGGCGAGTCAGATAATTCTCCAACGACTTAAAGTTATTAAATGTATGCATTTGCGCTCAAAATATCTTCTTGATCCGGAATGATAATTGAGATAAAATTTTATGTTTATGACTAAAAAAATTAATTTTAGATTACACACTTTATCATTTAAAATCTTTTACAGCTCATTCCATGTGTTGATCTCATGTTTTCCCGGGACATACGATCCCGGAGCATTCCATAAACAGAAGGAGAAAAGGTTACAACCAAATGTCCCTTTTCACAGTACAAGAAGCGCTTGAATACCACAGTATGGGCAGAAAGGGCAAATTGGAAGTCGTCCCGTCCAAGCCCTGCGCCACTCAGAAGCATCTTTCCATGGCTTACAGCCCGGGGGTTGCCCAGACCTGCCTGGAGATCGCCCGGGATGCCCAGCAGGTATTCACTTATACCAACAAAGGCAACCTGGTGGCGGTTATCTCCAACGGAACCGCTGTCCTGGGTCTGGGCAACATCGGCCCTCTGGCCGGAAAGCCGGTCATGGAGGGCAAAGGGGTATTGTTCAAGGCCTTTGCAGATATAGACGTGTATGACTTAAACATCAACCAGAGCGATCCTGAAAAATTTATCCAGTGGGTCAAGATGGTGGAGCCGACCTTCGGAGGGATAAACCTGGAAGATATCAAGGCGCCGGAATGTTTCCAGATAGAAGAAACACTTATAGAAGAGATGAACATCCCGGTTTTTCATGACGACCAGCACGGTACAGCCATCATTTCCGGAGCCGGGCTTTTGAACGCTCTGGAAATCACCGGCAAAAAGATGGAAAACCTGAAAATGGTGGTTTCCGGGGCCGGAGCAGCAGCCATAGCCTGCTGCAAATTTTATTCAAGCCTTGGGCTCCCGCAGGAAAATATCTTCATGTATGATTCAAGAGGCCTGATTCACAGGGGCCGCAAGGATCTGAACAAATACAAGCTGCAGTTCGCCCGGAAGAAGGATACGGGTGCCATGCAGGAGGTTATAAAAGGAGCAGATGTATTCATCGGCCTTTCAGTAAAGGGTCTGCTCTCGCCGGACATGGTCCGGAACATGGCCAGACCGGCTGTTATTTTTGCCATGGCCAATCCGGATCCGGAGATATCCTACACGGATGCCAAAGCAGCTGACCCTGAATGCATCATGGGCACCGGCCGATCCGACTTTCCCAACCAGGTGAACAATGTTTCAGGTTTTCCTTTTATCTTTCGCGGAGCACTGGATGTCCGCGCCCGCAGGATCAATGAAGAAATGAAGCTGGCCGCGGCAAGGGCCCTGGCTGATCTGGCCAAGGAGCCGGTACCTGATGAAATACTTGACGCATACGGGTTGAAAAAGCTGGAGTTCGGCCCGGATTACGTTATCCCCAAGCCGCTGGATGCCAGGATCTTGGAGTGGGAGGCCACTGCTGTGGCCCAGGCAGCAATGGATACAAAGACCGCCAGGAAAATCATCGACCCTGATGAATACAGAAAATCCCTGGGGACCAGATTGCGCCAGTCCCAAAAACGCATCAGGGAGTTCATCAGCTCTTACAATTTAAACCTGTGATTTTAACGGGTCAGTTGATAGCAGCTGATTTTGTTGTTTACGGCCTTGTGCATATCCACTATAAACTGATAACTGATAGCAGTTAACCGATAACCGATAACTGAAAACAGCAGATCGATTCCCAGCCATGCATGAAATGTCCATTGCTCAAAGCCTGATCAGAATCATAGAGCAGGAGATGGTTCGGAACCGTGTGGACAGGCTTGTACGGGTAAAAATCAGCTACGGCCGTATTTCTGCCATAGTGCCCGAGGCCCTCCAGACAGCCTTCCAGGCCCTTACTCACAATACACATCTTGAAGGTGCGGTGCTGGAAACCAGCGAAATTCCCCTCAGGGCAAAGTGCCGTTCATGTTTTCGGGAATTTTCCGGGGGAGATGATCTGTTTGTCATGACCTGCTCTCATTGCGGCGCTGAATTCGGTCACGAGATAATTTCGGGCAAAGAAATGTTCGTTGAAGAATTGGAAGTAGAATAAACAAGAACCAGGGGCAAAAAATGCAGATAAAGGTCCTGCGTAATATTCTGGAGGCAAATCAGCGCATATCCGATCAATTGCGGGCCATGTTCAAGGAAAATAAGATTCTGGTCATAAATCTCATGAGCTCCCCCGGAGCCGGAAAAACCACTTTACTGGAAAAGACACTGGTACAGCTTAAAGAAGAATTCAACATGGCCGTAATAGAGGGGGATATCCAAACCAGCAATGACGCCATGCGGATTGCCGCCACCGGAGCTCAGGTGCTGCAGATCAATACTCAGGGTGGATGCCATCTTGACGCTTCCATGATCCAGGAGGCAGTTTCCCAGATGGAGCTGGATAGCTCGGATATCCTGTTTGTGGAAAACGTGGGCAATCTTGTCTGCCCTGCTGAATTTTCTGTTGGCGAGGATCACAAGGTAACCATTCTCAGCGTGGTGGAGGGCGATGACAAGCCGGAGAAATACCCTCTGATCTTTGCCGAATCCTCTGTCATGCTGTTGAACAAGACTGATCTTCTGCCCTATGTGGATTTTGATGTGGACAAGGCCTCTGGTTTTGCCCGCAGCCTAAACAAAGATATTACCATCTTTCCTGTTTCCGCCAGGACCGACGATGGGCTGGATGACTGGCATGAATGGCTGAGACGGGAAGTGGACAGAAAAAAACAGGACTGAAAAATATACATGGCAACTGCCGAAGATATTATTACCATATGATTTTAACAGGTTATCAAAACATATACTTTAAATTGCAAATAAACTGAACTCTCATTCAACATATCAGGAGGATATGATGAAAGACCTGAAAATGGCGCCTTCCTGTCCCGGGAGCAAAGGCCCGGAAAAACAGGACAGGGATGCAAAGATGAACAGGCAGATGAACAGAATTAAAAACAAACTCGTAGTTATGAGCGGCAAGGGAGGGGTCGGCAAAAGCACCATTGCTGCAAATCTGGCAGCGGCCCTGAGCCTCAGGGGATATCAGGTGGGCCTTCTGGACGTGGATGTCCATGGTCCCAGCGTTCCCAGACTGTTGAGCCTGACCAGTGAAAAGCCCCACATGGAAAAAGATTTTCTGGAACCTTTGCCCTGGAGCAGAAACCTGTGGGTCATGTCCCTGGGTTTTATGCTGCCTGATAATCAGGAGGCGGTTATCTGGAGGGGACCTCTGAAAATGGGACTGATCCGCCAGTTCCTCCAGGACGTGGCCTGGGGAGACCTGGACTACCTGATTGTTGATTGTCCTCCCGGCACTGGAGATGAGCCCATGTCTGTTCTTCAGCTTCTGGGTGAAAACTCGGGCGCGCTCATCATTACCACTCCTCAGGCTCTGGCTGTGGATGATGTTCGCCGTTCCATCACCTTTTGCCGAGAAATGAATACTCCCATCAGGGGAATAGTGGAGAACATGAGCAGTTATGTATGTCATAACTGCAAGGAACATCTGGATATTTTCAGTTCGGGCGGCGGAGAGGCCCTGGCCGGAGAAATGGGTGTTGATTTTTTGGGCAGGATACCCATTGATCCTGAAATAGTCCGCTCAGGTGACGAGGGTTATGTTTACGTTAAAACCCATCCCCAAAGCCCGGCTGCTCAAGCCATTGAGTCCATCCTGGACCGCCTGGCCGGAGCTCAGAGACCGGAAATGGCCAACCAGAAACCGGAAGTAGTTATTTAAACAATTAAGTCCCTGGTCTGATAAAAAATACCTGTCAAACTGAAAACAATGATCCGCCATCTAAAATACTGGAGGGACTATGGCTGATCCCGGTAAGAAAAAGGGATTTCTGGACAGGATTATGAGCGAAGCGGACGAGTCCGCCCATCCTCTCCTGCATAAGATCCAGGAACACCAGAACACCATAATTTTAGTAATAGTTACAGTGCTGGTATTGGCTGCAGTCTATTCCGGATATACTTTTTTCCAGGAAAGAACAAAGCAGCAGGCTCTGGATGAAATGAACAGGATCCTGGCCATTGATGACACTGAAGACAGAGTTTCTGCCCTGGAGACTTTTCTGGACACGGCTCCAAAGGCCATGCAGGGCGGTGCCCTTCTGGAACTGACCCGTATCTATATGGATAAGGGCAGATATGAAAAGGCGGCAGACGCCTTCAACAGGCTGGGTGAAAAGGATAAAGCCTTGAGACCTGTGGCGGTGCTGGGACAAGCCAAGGCCTTAGAGCTCATGAACGAATCCGGAAGATCCCTTGAGGTACTGGAAAAAGCGGAAGAGGAAATTCCCCGGGAGTTCAGGAACCAGTATTATACCAAGCTGGCCTATGTGGCTGAACAGGCAGGAAACTATTCCCGGGCCCTGGAGGCATATGAAAGGCTCAAGCAGGAAACGCACGCCACTGATCCCGGGTTTATCCGCTACAAGATGGATTCTCTGCGTCAAATGATCGAGGAAAAAGGGAGTTGAACTTATGAATCTTTTGGATCCTGATTCCGGAACAAAGGCTCTGCTGCTGGGCAATGAAGCAATAGTCAGGGGTGCTCTGGAGGCTGGAGTAGGCCTTGTGTCCTGTTATCCGGGCACACCTTCATCAGAGGTTCCGGATACTTTTTTTCGTCTTTCCAACCGGGGAAGCTTTCATTTTGAATACTCAATTAATGAAAAAGTGGCCATGGAGGTAGCCGGAGGTGCAGCCCTGGGAGGCGTTCCCAGCCTGGTGACCATGAAGCACGTGGGTGTAAATGTGGCTGCAGCCCCTCTCATGACCCTGGCCCACATCGGCACCCCCGGAGGGCTGGTCATTCTGTGCGCTGATGATCCCGGCTGCCACTCCAGCCAGAATGAACAGGACAATCGATATTATGTACGTCTGGCCGGACTGCCCTGCCTGGAGCCGTCTACGGCCCAGGAATGCAAGGACATGACCCGGGAAGCCTTTGAACTCTCAGCCAGGTGGCAACAGCCGGTAATGCTTCGAACCACCACCCGGATCAACCACATGCGCGGTCCTGTAGTTTTCGGCCCCCTGACTCCTGCCAAGATCCAGGGGACTTTCGAAAAAAACCCTCAGCGTTACGTTTCAGTACCGGCAGTGGGGCGGGTTAGACACAGAGCCCTGCTCGCCAACCTGGAAAAAATCAGGGATGAGATAAACTATACCGCATGGAACCGGATTCATGGAAGCGGAACCGCCGGGGTGATCGCTTCCGGAGTATCCAGGGCCTACCTGCAGGATGTATTGACACTGCATCCTGAGATGCAGGTCAAAGTGCTGGAACTGGGCCTTGGCTATCCATTTCCTTATAAGCTGGTGGCAGATTTTCTCCAGGGTCTGGACCGGGTCCTGGTCCTGGAGGAACTGGAACCCATAGTGGAAAACGAAGTCAGGCTTATCTGCCAGAAAATGAGACTGCAAACCCTGATTCAGGGCAAGGATCAGAATCTGCCCCTCTGGGATGAATATTCCACCTCAGCGGTATCCAGGGCTCTGCATGGCCTGCTGGAACTCAACCCGCCGGAAGAGAACCTGTGCTCAGTGGAAAGCCGGAATCTTCCCGGCCGGCCTCCCAATCTTTGCGCCGGATGTCCGCATCGTTCTGTTTATGTCCGGGTTCGCAAGATTTTCGGGGATGAGGCTGTTTATTCCTCGGATATAGGCTGCTATACTCTGGGCATGCTTCCTCCACTGAAAACAGCTGACTTTCTTCTGTGCATGGGTTCGTCAGTATCGGCAGGCTGCGGAATGTCCAAGGCGGTGAAAGAACCTGTCGTGGCCTTTATCGGTGATTCAACATTTTTTCATTCCGGCATAACCGGACTTATCAATGCTGTTTATAACGATCACAACCTGCTCCTGGTCATTCTGGACAACAGGACCACGGCCATGACCGGACATCAGCCGCATCCAGGAGTGGACCAGTCCATTTTTGACCGCAGACCGGGACGCATTGAAATCGAACCGCTGGTCAGGGCCGCAGGAGTGGAACAGATACGCAGAGTCAAGGCTCTGAATCAAAAGGCCCTGACTAAGGCCCTGGAAGAACTGAAAGATATGTCCGGAGTCAGGGTGCTAATCGCAGATGAGCCCTGTCCTCTTTTCGCCAGGAGAATTCTGGGCCAGAAAAGAAGCAAAAAAGCCAGGGTGGAGATTTCGGACCAGGCCGCTCTGGACTGCCTGCACACCCTGGCCTGTCCTGCATTTTACCTGGAAGATGAACAGGTCCGCATCAGCCGGGTGCATTGCGCCGGGTGCATGGTCTGTGTCCAGCTTTGTCCCAGCATCAAACCCGAGACCAGGAGTTGATTCATGGAACCTTTGCGCATCTTCTTTTCCGGCGTGGGAGGCCAGGGTACACTCACAGCCACCAGACTCCTGGCGGAAACAGCCCTGGATAAAGGCCTGGAGGTTACCGCGGGGGAAATTCACGGCATGGCCCAACGAGGCGGTGTTGTTCACTCCTTTGTCCTTCTGGGAGGATATATGAGCCCCAAGATTTCTCTGGGGGAAGCAGACATCCTTTTGGGATTCGAGCCTGTGGAAACCCTTCGCGCTCTGCCCTATTTGCGTCCGGGCGGGATGATCATTTCCAGCGACTTTCCCATTCCCACGTTGTCCGTATCCATGGGAAAAGAGAGTTATCCGGCTCTGGAAGAAATCAAACAGGGCATAAAAGAATGCACTGATAAATCATTATTTGTGCCCTGCATGGAACTGGCCAGGAGGACAGAAGTAGTTCAGACCGCCAATACTGTACTTCTTGGAGCATTTTTTTCCGGAGGTTTTCTGCCTCTTGATGTGAATGACTTTCTGCACAGCATTGAAAAAAGACTTCCTCCCGGGCTGGTGGAGGTCAATATGCATGCGGCCAGGCTGGGAGCTGAATTTATGACTGCAGGACTGACCCGGACTCAGACATGAAAAGAAAAGATTTGAGTGCCTGGAGCAATATTTTTGTAGCCTTGTGTCTTTTTGCATTTCAGCCGGAAAAAATTGCTTAATACAACAATTTGGAATTATGAATGAAAATAAGTACCTAATCGTCCTGGAAAAGCTGCTCATGGATCATGGATGGCAGGGACCGCTGCGCGAAGGACTGGAAAAGCTCCTGGAGTCCACCACAGAAAAGATGGGGTATAAACGCATGTCCCTGGCCATTTTTGATCCCAAAACCCAGAGCATTGAATTCAGCCTTTATGTAGGGCATTCCAGGACCCCCAAATATACCTACACTCCCGGTCAGGGGATTATCGGCCAGGTGGTCAAGGAACAGTCTCCCATGATTGTCCCCCTGATGAAGGATGATCCCAACTTTTTGAATCTGGCCTTTGACCGCTCGTCTGAAGAGCTTTCATCTCTGTCATTCATATCCGTACCCATAAAACGCCAGAGCCAGGAAAACGAACCTGAGATCCTGGGAGTACTGAACGCTGAAATGGAACTCCGGGATCTGCCCGAACTGGAAAGCAACTGCCGGTTTCTGCAGGTGCTGGGCATGTTCATCGCCAGACAGACTTCATTTCTCCAGGAAGAAGTCAGCAGGCAAAAGGAACAGCCTCAATTCACCCCGGCGGAACTGAACATAGCCAGACAAAGCATGGCCCAGAACAAGCTCATCTCCTCCTCCAAGGCCATGAACCAGATCATGAATCAGATCATGCAGGTGGCTGCCAGCCGGGCCACAGTGCTCATCCGTGGAGAATCAGGGACAGGCAAGGAACTGCTGGCCGAAGCCATCCATAATCTCAGTCCCAGGAAGGACAAGCCGTTCATCAAACTCAATTGCGCTTCCCTGCCCAATGAGCTGCTTGAAAGCGAGCTTTTCGGATATGAACGCGGCGCTTTCACCGGAGCTATGGGGCAGAAGAAAGGCAGGTTTGAACTGGCCCATCAGGGGACATTGTTTCTGGATGAGGTGGGGGAACTCAGCGCAGAAGCCCAGGCCAAACTTTTGCGGGCCATTCAGGAAGGCGAGATTCAGCGGCTGGGCGGAGAAAAGACTACCCGGGTCAATGTACGCATCATATGCGCCACTCACCAGCCTCTGGAAAATCTCATTGAACAGGGCAGGTTCAGGGAAGATCTATACTACAGGATCAATGTCTTTCCTATTTTCATCCCGGCCCTGCGCGAACGCTGTGAAGACATCCTGCCCATGGCCGATCATTTCCTGCAGCTGTTCTGCAGGGAATATGAAAAAAATATAAAACGCATCTCCCCCCCGGCCATTGATCTGCTCATCCAGTACCACTGGCCGGGCAATGTCCGGGAACTGAGAAACTGCCTGGAAAGATCCGTCATCATATGCAACGAGGAGGTCATCCGTACCTACCACCTGCCCTCTACCCTGCAAACAGCCGAAAGCACTGCTACAGACCACGAGCTGCCCTTTGTGGAAACCGTGGCCAGGTTTGAACAGGAACTTATCATTGACGCTCTGAAAAAGGCCCGGGGCAACATGCTTCAGGCAGCCAGGGATCTTCGAGTCAGCTACCGCATAATCAACTACAAGGTCAAAAAATTCAAAATAAACCCCAAAAGATACTGTACAGATTGATCTGAACAGTTCTTTCCTTGCCGGGCACCATTTCTTTTTATCCGGGCTTATTCTCCGGCATCAGGCTTATCATTTCGGACCTGCTTCATCCCAGATGCATGCCTACCAGTTCGCCGAATTCCCTGCATCCCACCCGGGTGGATCCCTGGATCTGCCGGGCCAGGTCCTGGGTTACCTTCTTGCTGACAATCACATTTTCCACTGCTGTGTGAACCAGTTGCGAGGCCTTTTCCCATCCTGCGTGCTCCAGAAGCATTGCTCCGCTGAGAATGAGACTGCCGGGATTGACCAAATCCTTGCCGGCATAGGAGGGAGCAGTACCGTGAGTAGCTTCGAAAAAGGCAAGAGTGTCGCTCATGTTCACACCGGGAGCCAGGCCCAGCCCGCCTACTTGAGCAGCCAGGGCATCGGAAAGGTAATCGCCGTTCAGATTGGTGGTGGCAATAACACTGTACAGTTCAGGCTTTAACAGCACCTGCTGAAACATGGCATCAGCAATACGGTCCTTGATTACCAATCCTTTCCGGCCGGCGCTGAACTGATCCTCGGTGATTGTCTGCCCGGAAAATTCCTGCTCAGCCAGTTCATAGCCCCAGTTTCTGAAAGCACCTTCAGTATACTTCATGATATTGCCCTTGTGCACCAGGGTAACGTTTGGCCTGTTTTTATCCAGGGCATACTCAATGGCCTTGCGTATAAGTCTTTTGCTGCCTTTTTCAGTAATGGGCTTTATCCCGATGGCTGCTTCAGGGACAATATCCGCCTGCATTTCATTGCGCAGAAATTCCGCCACTTTTCTGGCCTCAGGACTGTTTGCGGCCCATTCTATCCCGGCATATACATCTTCGGTGTTTTCCCGGAAAACCACCATATCCACCAGCTCAGGCCTTTTCAGTGGAGACTCTATCCCCTTGTAATACTTTACAGGCCTGATGCAGGCATAAAGATCCAGTACCTGTCTCAGAGTACCATTGAGACTGCGGAAGCCTCCACTCACAGGGGTGGACAGGGGTCCTTTTATGGCCAGCTCAGCATTTCTCAGGGCCTCCAGGGTCTTCTCCGGCAGATACTCCCCGGGTTCATTGAAGGCCTTTTCTCCGGCCAGCAGCTCCACCCATTCAATTCCATGCTTTCCCTGGTAGGCAGTTTCCAGAGCCCTGTCCAGAACAGGGCGGGCAGCCTGCCAGATCTCCGGCCCTATTCCGTCGCCCTCGATGAAATATACGGTCTTGCGCACTTGATTCTCCATTTCCCTGTTAATAGTTGATGGTTGATGGTTGACTAATACGACCCCTGAAGCAAAACCTGTACAGGATCAGAAGCACGACGTCCGGACTTTCCGCCCTGCACTGTCTGTTTCAGGCAGCAGCATTTGCGTTTTCAATGAGCTTTAAAGCTTCACACAGGCCTTCTCTTCTCCCTGGACATCAGATGGCCTGTTTAATGCAAAAATCCCTGACAGGCAAACGAAAAACCTTCAGGGAGTCATGAGCCCGGTTTGACTGACTGGCCTGACCCATTTAAAGATCCAGCAAGCATAAGAAGGAGAAAATCCATGCTTCAAGCTCTGGGGAGCATATTTCTAGAATCCTGGCTCATTTTTCTGGCCTCATCCCCGTTCATGCTCCTGGGCTTCCTGGCTGCCGGACTGATCAAGGCCTTTGTGCCTGACAGAATTATTGTCCGGCATCTGGGAGGAAAAAGCTCAACAGCAGTGCTCAAGGCTTCTCTGTTCGGCATTCCTCTGCCCCTTTGCTCCTGCGCTGTAGTGCCTGCTGCCATGGGCCTGTACCAGCAGGGAGCAGGAAAAGGCCCAGTAACTGCCTTTCTCATATCCACGCCTGAAACCGGAGCGGACTCCATAGCAGTAACCTACGCCCTGCTTGATCCGTTCATGACCGTTATCCGGCCGGTTTCAGCCTTTATTACCGCTACAGTGGCAGGCCTTCTGGTGAACTTTATTCCGGACAGAAGAAGCAAGGTCGTCGACAGCGGCAAGGCCCCGAAATCAAAACCCGAGGCAGAAAAATCATGCACGCCAGACTCCCTGAAAAACCATCAAATCTCTTCTGGACCTGACGCTTTAGGCACGAGAGTCACTTCGGGGCTCAAATATTCTTTAAACAGGCTGCTTCCGGACATTGGACCCTGGTTTTTGCTGGGCGTTGTTCTTGCCGGAATCATTTCCTTTTTTGTCCCCCAGGACTTCATAATAGAACACCTGGGCAGGGGCGTGCTGCCTCTGGTTATCATGCTGGTCCTGGCTACCCCCCTTTATGTCTGCGCCACAGCATCCACCCCTGTTGTGGCTGCACTGGCCCTCAAAGGTCTGAGCCCGGGCGCTGCCCTGGTCTTTCTCCTGGCAGGGCCGGCCACCAATCTGGTGACCATCACCATTCTGGTCCGTCTTTTAGGCCTTGGAACCACCCTGATATACCTGGGGACAATTGTTTTCTCGGCCCTGGTCATGGGCCTGACGGTTGACTGGATTTACGTGCTGACCGGCATGGATATTGCCAACTGGGCAGCAAGGGCCCTGGAGGAAGAAAAGGGATGGGGATACCTTACCTCTGCTGCTCTGCTCATGGGGCTGATGCTTTATTCCCTGGGCAAGAGGGCAGGATTTAAGGTTTGACTGCACGCTGCAGAAGCACCATGTCCGCCAGCACCAGCATGACCATGGCCTTGAGCACAGGTACAATGCGCGGTATGGCACTGATGTCGTGGCGTCCGCCGATGCTTATCTCCGTCTCGGTCCCATGCCGGGTCATGGTCTTCTGGGTTCTGGCTATGGAAGGAATGGGCTTGACCGCGGCACGCACCACCAGGGTCTGGCCGGAAGAAATCCCAGCCAGTACTCCCCCTGCATTGTTGGACAGAAATCCCTCTTTGCCCATCTGGTCGTTGTTCTGGCTGCCCTTGCTCCTGCTGGCTGCAAAGCCGGAACCGATTTCCACCCCCTTGACTGCTCCCACGCCCATCAAGGCGTAGGCCAATCTGGCATCCAGCTTGTCAAAAACCGGCTGGCCAAGGCCTGCAGGCAGATTATCAGCCACAACCTCAACAATGCCTCCCAGACTGTCTCCCTGGGCCTTGACCTCCTGAACAAGATTCTCCCAACTGGGAAGTATATCAGGATCAGGTGAGGCAAAGGAGTTATCCTGGGCAGCTTCCGGGTTGACCGTCCTGGCCGGCACCCCCCCGAGCTCCACAGTATAGGCCGTGACCCGGATTTTCAGGGTTTTTAAAAATTCCTGGGCCACCGCACCGGCAGCCACCCTGGAAACCGTTTCCCGGCCGGAGGATCTGCCTCCCCCCCGGTGATCCCTGATTCCAAATTTGGCGTCATAAGTAAAATCTCCGTGGCCTGGGCGGTAGAGATCCCTGATAGCGGAATAGTCCCTGGAGCGCTGATCCTGATTGGGAATATAAAACCCTATGGCCGTGCCGGTGGTTCTGCCCTCGAACACTCCGGACAATATATGTATCCGGTCCTCTTCCTTTCTTCTGGTGGAGGAAGGACCCCGGCCGGGCTTTCTCAGATCCAGCTCCTTCTGGATCATTTCCTCGCTCAAGGGAATGCCGGGCGGGCAGCCCTGAACCACTCCCCCCAGGCCTGGGCCATGGGACTCGCCAAAGGTTGTTACCCGGAATATGCGTCCGAAAGAATCTCCGCTCATGATCTACAGCAGTTAAAACTTCATAAGATTAAGACCTACATCTTCATTGAACTCTCTCTCTATACCGCCCTGGACCTGGTCCACCACCACTTCGCAGGTACCGCTGATCACCGCCATGTTCAGGTGCCCGCCAAAGGCCTGGCAGTCCTTGTTGGAAACGGTGGCGTGCACGTGCAGATAAATCTCACTGTTCTTGGTGGTCACATTACCGGCCAGAGAAGTTATCTCAAAATCTCCTCGAAATTCAGTGGACTTGTAGGTCTTGGTTGCGGTTTCAAAAAGACCCAGAGTAATCTGACCGGCTGCGCCGATGCCGCTGATGGAGCCCAGAAATATCCCCTGCTGCCTGCAGAAGCCTGCAAGGGTTTCCAGTACCTCTTCGCCCCTGTCTATACGGATGAACCACTTCTGTCCCGCTTGCCTGAATTCCATGCAGCTGCTCCTTAAACTTGATTTTTCCGAAGATTACCCGCAGATAATTGCCTGATAAAATAGGGTTGGTTCCTCGACGCAACGTGTGGATTTTACATCCAGTTGAAATAATGTGCTTTATCCAGAATGCCGGAGCTGGAAAGATGTAGTGTATTGCCATAATAATAATAAATCCACAGAAAACGTCGAGAAACTTGAAATAAAAGTACCATTTTAATTGCTGATGGACAAGGTTTGTGCCAAGGCAAAAAAAAATGAAGTTAGTTCAATAGTTAAACCCTGGAGGAAGCGCTTCAGGAGAATCTTCTTCAGTCAATATATCTTCGGGGGGCTCTCTTTCCCGGTCAGGATCAGCTTCCAGAGACATTCCCTGGGCTCTGCCCTCCTCAATGTAGGATCCTTTGTTCAGGCGCAGGGAATTCATGGGCTCCACCACAACTGCTGATTCAGCCTGGACCGGACAGTGGAACTCGCAGGCTCCGCACCCGGCGCACTTGTCCAGGAGCACGAAGGGAACCGGGATGGAAATATCAGGTACCCTGCGAAGCTCCAGGGCCGCATAGGGGCAGACCTCGAAACAAACGAGACACTTCCTGTCCCAGGCCCAGGCCAGGCATTTTTCCCGCAATACATGGGCAGTGCCCATTCTGGCCCAGGTTTTTTCCAGCACAGGCAAGGATCTGATGGCACCAGTTGGACAGACCTGGCCGCAAATATTGCACAAGGGCTCACATGGTCCGCGCCTGGGCAGAATTTTGGGGCTGAACAGCCCCAGGATTCCGGACTCAAACCAGACCGGCTGCAGAGGGTTTGTAGGGCAGGCCTTCATGCACTGTCCGCACCTGATGCACCGGCCTAGAAAATCTTCCTCAAGCAGGGCTCCAGGAGGACGGATCAGGAATTTTGAGGCCAGGTTGCCAGGGGCTGTATCGCTGCGTACCTCCCTGACCCCGGTTTGCAGCAGAAGAGCGGTCCCCATTCCGCCCAGCACTGAAGCCAGTACCCTGCGTCGCTGGGGCCAATAGGGAGCAGGCCGGTCTGCTTGTCGAAATCCGGGGGCAAAGGTAATTGCTTTTTCAGGACAAATGCGCACGCATTCCTCGCAGACAATGCATTCCTGGTGTCTTGTACGTGCCGGATCCGGCTCTATTGCCTGCATGGGGCACTTGCTCTGACAAAGACCGCACTCGGTGCAGCTGGATGAGACGGTTCTGCGCAGCAAAGGTCTAACCGAGAACAGGGCCAGAACAGCACCGGAAGGACAAAGATACCTGCACCAGAAGCGGGGAGAAAGAAGCACCAGAGAAAAAACAGCAGCAAAAAACAGCAGGACAAAAACCTGGGTGGCAAACCTGGGCGTTTGAAACTCTATATATGCAAGTCTTTCCAGTCCCAGAGCGGAATAGAAAAAAAAGAGACTGTCCAGCCCCAGGTCGAGGATATGCACTGCAAGAGGATAGATCACCAGGCCATAAAAGCGGGTGATCAGGGACAGGGGAGATCCCAGAAACACCGTGGAAACCCCGACAATTGCCGTACCCAGGATGAAAAAAAGGATCCAGAATTTAACCCTGCGCAGTCCGTGACTTTTTTCCGGGGACAAGAATGAGTTATTGTACCTGGGCCTGAACACCCTGTCGCTGATATCCAGAGTGATGCCCATGGGGCAGATATAGGCACAGAAAAAACGTCCCAGAACCAGGGTGAGCAGAATAATGATCAATCCAGGGGCCAGGGCGCTTACCCATTCCCTGGAACTGATGAGGGTTCCGGTAAAAACCAGGGGGTCAAGGCGCAGAAAGAAATCCGTGGGGAACCAGGTTTTTAAGGGAAAAGCAGCAAGCAAAAGCAGGGCCAGAAAGAATAAAAGACTTGCAGCCTGAACCGTGCGCTTAAAATTCATCAGGCCTCAACCGTCCGGATATCCAGATTTTCAATATCCATCCTGCCCAGTCCTCTCTCGTGCGCTATGCGGATATGTGCCACCTGTTCGGGTCTGATGCTCCTGCCGTACCAGGGGAAAAGATCCACTGTTTTGGCATCGGCAGCCACCATATCCCTGGAGGCCAGAACAATATCGCCCCGAATAACTTCACCTGGACCATGAGGGCCATGACTGGACAGAACCCGTGAAGCATCCACAACTGTAAGATCCGCCCTTAAGAAGGTGCACAGATCCACAATGGCTTCATTGAGGTTGTAACGGCTGTGCATTACTCCACGGTTGCGAATCAGGCCCATCATTCCCTTCATGGACAGGCTGACCCCTGTGGCTGAATGTGACTTGGCCACTGGTGCGGCTATCAGCACATCCGCTTGCAGAACCTGCCGCATGATATCTGTGCGGCGAAAGTTCAGGGCCCCGGGAAGTTCCACCTCCTGAAAAAAACGGGCGGAACTCAATGCCAGTACCTCGGTCCCGGAGATACCGGAACACGCCTGCCTGATACCGGACAGCTCCAGGCAGCGTTCTGCAGAGTGCAGGGTGTTGTCCAAAACTAAAACCCTGGAGGCTCCGGCCTGCACACACATTTGGGCCAGGGCCCTGACCACTTCCGGGTGAGTGTTGGTAGCCCTGTCCGGAGTATGCGCAAAACTCATGTTGGGCTTTATAACCACCCTGTCTCCTGAATTTACAAAAGATGACATTCCGCCAAGAAGTTCAACTGAAGTCCTTGTAGCTTGATCAGGAACGCCCGTGGACAGAGCTATATCGGGATAGTCTTCTGCCCTGGCTTTTTCAGGCCAGTTCATAATTCCCACGCCTGAAGCCGCCATGAAAACAGCAATCCCGCCCTGGGCTTTTAAAAATTCCCTGCGGGACATAAACGACCTGGAAAACAATGGATTTTTATCAAATACTGTCTTTTTTTTGCTCATGTCAGCTCCTTCAAGTGAACACCATTCAATATTCTACAGTTAATAGTCCAGGGCATCAGGGCCTGAATTTTTATTAACATTAATAATTATATTCAATAAAGCAATTTTTTTATGGCTGGAAATCCCGAAGAGTTCACCAGTTTCAAGGCCAGCAAAACAGATCAGGCTACATTAGGATTGAACAGCAAATCCTGAAAGGACCACACCGAAAGGAAAGGATCAATGTCTTAAACACAAAGCAAGTAAAAGCCCTCATTGAACCGGTCAGGTTATAGAAACCGCAGAGAAAGCCTGCCGGGTTCAGACCCGGGGACCTTTCACGCCTTAGTATGTTTCCATCCGAAAATTCTTTATTTCCGGATGCTGAAACTACCGGTTTTCTTTCCTGAAACCAGGAGTTTTTTGGCAAGGAAATCAAGCAATTATGAGGAGGCATATCTTAATACGTTGACGCAGAATTGTACAGATTGACGCAGCCAAAAGGAAAAGAACCGTTTCCGGATAAAACCAGTTTGCAGCCAGTAAAGCGAAGCCGGGGACCAAAACCGGCAATCAGGAATACCTGCCGGGCCTGTTTAGGCCCGACCAGGCAGAAAATTCCCCCGGAAAGAGCATGTTCCTGGTTAAGTAAATTACAGGCCATACTGACCGGAACAACCGCGTTACTACTGATGTACAGGACAGGACGAGTCTCTTAGGTCAGCCAGGGTTGTTTTATGCAGCCTGGCAGAAACCTCCCGGTTGATATCATTCCAGACCATCCTGGTCTTACAGTAAAGGTGCTTTTCACACTTTTCCGGTTCACCCAGGCAGGGACAGAGCTCCACCCTGCCGTGCACTGCCTCAAGGATTGCTCCCAGAGTAATTTGCTCCGGTGGAGAAGACAGAACATACCCTCCGCCAGGACCACGGAGTCCATCCACCAGACCGGCCTTGCGCAGGAGACGAACTATCTTTTCCAGATACTTTTCAGAGATGCCCTGTCTTTTGGCAATGGTTTTGATGCGGATGGGACCGTTTCCCTGATTTTCTGCCATATCCAGCATCAGCCTGGTTCCATAACGAATGGTTGTGGATAGTTTCATACGGGCTCCCTCTTTGGTTGAAATACCATGATCCAGCATTCTCTACTCATTAAGTATGATTATGATTATAATAAAGCTAAAAAATTGTCCAGAACTTTTTATCACAGAATAAAGTATGTATTAAGGAAGCAAATGAACAACAGGCCAAAAACAACACTGGTCAGCAGATTACTGCATTTTGGTTATTAGGACCGAAAGAACCTGGCCGGGAGCAGTGTCGATGCCCTATTGGCGCAGGTCCAGGCTGGAGCACAAAGCCGTATAAATACGGGCCGCGCTGGTGACTTCTGCAAGAGTGGTATGTTCATCCTGGGTATGAGCTGTCTCCAGGGAACCAGGTCCCAGAATAACAGGTTTTACACCGGCGCCGTAAAACAGGTTGCCATCTGAATGAGACCGGAAAACATTCTCATAGTAGGGCACTCCCAGATATTCATAAACCGGTCTCAGCAATCCGGACATCTCATTATCCTGTCCCAGATCATAGCCACTGTAAGAAGTCTGAAAACTGACCTCCAGATTCAGATCGGCAATAAATTCATGGGCATCCATTGCTCTTTGCCTGATCAGGGTTTTCAGCTCCCTGGGATCCATTCCAGGGGGGAGGTGAAAGTCAATCCAGGTTTCACATCTGTCCGGCACAACAAAACCGGCTCTGGATGAACTCATTTCCCGGATGGAGTACACAAGATCCGAACGGCCCTGCTGAAAAAGTTCATGTCTGCCCAGATGAAGAAGCACCTTGAGCATGGATTCCACAGCATTGTGTCCCAATTCAGGAAGAGAGGAATGGCTTTTCCTGCCGGTTGTCTCAAGGCAGGCTTCCAGATAGCCGTAATGGGCATAACAGACTGACAGGCTGGTAGGCTCTCCCACCACTACCCAGGAAGGATGACTTTTTTCCAGAAAAACCTCGCTGCCGTCACCGCTTTCTTCTTCCCCGACCACCAGGGCCAGGCCGATTGAAGGACGATCATGCGGTTCAAAAGCCCGGACCAGTGCAAGCCAGGCCTCCACCATGGCGGCACACCCCCCCTTCATATCCGCACTGCCGAGCCCGCGGATGATTCCACTTTGTTCATAAGGTCCTTCTTCATCAAAATCCCAGTCAGCCACTGTGTCCACGTGCCCAACCAGGTATAGCAGTGGTTCTCCCCGGCCCATGGTCAGATGCAGATTGAATCGGTCTTCCTCTACTTCTTCCCGGTCCACCTTCAATCCTTCACGGCTCAGATATTCTTCCAGGTACAGCTGGATATCTTTTTCCTTGCCCGAGGGAGAGTATATATCTATCATGTCCACCAGAACCGAAAGAAGCCGCTGGGGATTGATCTCTTTCAGGGCTTTTTCCACTCTTGCGTGCATCTCTGGATTGATCCGCATATCTTGCTCATCCTCTCATTAAAAAGACCGGCCAACATGAATTATTGTCCTGAGTCTCTTGTCTATTCTCAGTTTAAGCTGGAGATGTAACACCCTGTACTGCATAATCCCGGTGCCAGATAAAGCAAAGAGACGCTTTGATACAGACAGGTTGTGACTTCTCCAAGACCCTACTCCACCCAGCGTTTTTTGGGAGTCTTTTTCTTCTGAACAATGGATTTCCTGCCGGCCTTGCTTCTCTTGGTTTTCCTGCCGCGTCCTTTACGGCTAAGGTTCATGCTCAGGAAAACATGTTCGGTCATGTCGTCGAATCCCTGCTTCTGAAAAAAACGTATGGCCGCAGTATTGTCCGCAGCGGTATCAACTATGACCATGCGCACACCGTCCTGCTCCATGCGCCTGACAATTTCCTTGAACAGTCGCTGGCCTATTCCTGCATGCTGCAGGTTCTTGCGCACTCCAAGCCATGTCAGGTACCCGTATTTCCAGGCGGACCTGGGCTTTTCAACAGTAGTGGCCAGGGCAAAGCCCACAATATGCTCATCCATCTCAGCCACCAGACATAATTCACTGTCCGTACTGAAAAGACTGATTATTTCATATTCGTCCCAGGTACGGTACAGACTGGTGGAATACTCAGCAGTAAACACCTCTTCACCGATATGATAGACCGGAGCCAGATCGTCTATGCCCATCTCCCTGATGCGAATCGTGGAAGGTTTTATCTCATCTTCCGGCTGATCCATGACCTCCTCCAGCTTGATAATGATTAAGCCTGGTTTTGGTGTGCCTGTCATTTTAAACAGAAACTTTTACGCCCGGAAAACCTTGCCGGGTAAATCCTGAAAAAAGCCCCGGGTATCCAGAACAGGACAGCCCAGCATTTCAGGATGAATATCGTTGTACTGGTGGTGAGCAGTACAAAGGATATAAAGATCATAATCCCCGAAAACAGGCATGGACTTTCGCCCTGCAAAGTGGGCATATTCCCTGGACGGTCTTATTACTGGCACAAAAGGATCATTATAAGTAACATCTGCACCCCTGTCTTCAAGGATCTGCATAATTTTGTAAGTAGGGGATTCACGATCATCGTCAACCCCTGCCTTATAAGCAAGGCCCAGAAGCATGATCCTGGATTTCTTAAGGGCCTTGCCCTGTTCGTTCAACACTTCCATAACCCGCTGAACAACAAAATACGGCATGGATGTATTGATCTCTCCGGCCAGCTCTATGAACCTCGTGGCCACATCATACTCTCTGGCCTTCCAGGTCAGGTAAAAGGGATCAATGGGTATACAATGACCGCCAAGACCAGGGCCGGGATAAAAGGGCATGAATCCGAAAGGTTTTGTAGACGCGGCCCGGACCACTTCAAAGATGTCGATATCCATTTTCATGAAAGCTATCTTCATTTCATTTACCAGAGCAATATTTACACTTCTGAATATATTCTCCATAAGCTTGACTGCCTCTGCTGTGCGGGTTGAAGAAACCGGCACCAAACGGTCAATGACCTTTCCGTACAGGGCCAGTCCCGCTTCCAGGCAGGCAGGAGTAGTTCCTCCGCAGATCTTGGGAATGCTTCGAGTATTGTATCTGGGATTGCCCGGATCCTCCCGCTCTGGGGAATAAACCAGGAAAATATCTTTGCCCACTGTCCAGCCGGCCTTTTCAAGACGCGTCTTGATTTCTTCTTCTGTTGTTCCGGGATAGGGGGTGGATTCCAGGGATATGACCTGGGCCGCTCTCAAGTGAGGCAGGATCTCCTCCAGAGATGACACAACAAAACTCAGATCCGGCTCCCTGTGCCTGTCCAGAGGTGTAGGTACGCACAGAATGAGAGCGTCAGCCTCCCCAGCCCTGGAAAAATCAGTGGTTGCCTGCAGCAGGCCCTCAGCAACTCCTTGGGCGATGAGCCCCTCTGGAATATGCCGGATATAGCTTTTTCCGGACATGAGCTGTCTGGTCTTGTGGGGATCAATGTCCAGACCCAGGACTTTATAGCCCACCTGAATGTAGCGCAGTGCCAGAGGCAATCCAACATACCCGAGCCCGATAATGCCGATTGTAGCCTGAACGCTGTTCATCCTGCTTATGATCATGTCTTTTTCCGATCTGTTCTTCATGCCTGATCTCCTTAAGAACTTTTTAAGCATGCTTTGAAAGCAAAAAGGGATACGCCCGATCCTCTTGGCAGTCCAGGCATATCCCTTTCAGGCGGATGGTGCCGGGGGAGGGACTCGAACCCTCATGGGGTCGCCCCCGCGGGATTTTGAGT
>PUMA01000068.1 GCA_003551155.1 Desulfonatronospira sp. | reverse complement strand
GGCCGACTGGGCACTCCAACTGATAGCTCTCAAACCCCATAAACAACTCTATTTTCAGCGAGGTTTCTATGCTCTATCCCTGATGCAGCAAGCTCTCTAGGTACGTTGTCACCCGTTAAGCCCTCAACCGCTACAAAAACCAGGTGATCGGCGTGACCGACGTTTTGCAAGAGCTGATCGGGGTGGGCAAGGATGTCCAGGCTGCTAAGCTACGCGGTGAAGAATTGGGCCTAGAGCCCTATGAGCTGGCCTTCTACGATGCTCTGGCCCAAAACGAGAGCGCCCAGGACGTTATGGGGCAAGACAAGTTGCGCGAACTGGCGATCGCCCTGGTGATCCGTGTTCGCAAGAATGCCTCGATCGACTGGAATCTGAAAGAGAGTGTCCGGGCTCGCATGAAGGTGATGGTTAAACGCCTGCTACGGCATTATGGCTACCCCCCAGATATGCAGGCGCTGGCGGTTGAGCTGGTGCTGGAGCAGGCGAAGGTCTTCACTGAATTCGAGGTGGAAAATAGCTTCCAGAGTCAGTAGAGCTAGCTACTGCTTAATTTTGCATATCAAGTTTTTGACAAATATTTTCCCATCGCTCACTTAGAATTGGATTTAACTTCTTAAAGTCTTCTGTTGAAAGCAGTATCCCAGCATTGGATTTTGCTGCTTCATATGATACAAAGGCATTCAAAACATTCGCTACGGCACGAGAAGAATCTTGTCCTAATTTATGCAAAAAATGTGAATAAAGTTCATCATATGTTCGCTCATGATGAAATCGAAGAGTTTCAAGTTTCAACCATTCAGCGATAATTTCACCGGAAAATACTAACTGTGTAATCCATGAAAGCAGTTCAAGATTGTTATGCCGCAGAGAAAATGCTAAAAGCCATGCAAAAAGATATCCAAAAATAACAAGTCGCTTCCGAACCAGCATCTTTGCAGCAATTTCTTTACTGAATAGAGCATTTTCCATAGTATTAGCTCCAAGGCGTTGCATCGACGGAGAGTAAGAATTGTTGTAATAAAGGGATGTGTAGTCTTGTGAGAGAGGTATGCCAAATGAGTTAGATAGTAATTGCTTTCTTCTCATTAGTTCTGCTCGCGGCACTAAATATAAACTTGATACTTGAGAAATAATGAAGTATGTTAATACTAAAACGAGAAAGATCGCTTGGAGGACTTTTGACCATTCCTCATTAATGGTCGATGCTGAATATGGCATCACAAATGACAGGACTGCATTTAGCCAGAAGAGAATTACGCTAACAGCCCCAAGTTTTTCAGCCGAGGCGTAATATCGAGAAACCTCATCAACTCTTGTCGCACTCGTGTTACTCATAAGGACTCATAGAGATGGTACGATTTTTTTGATTTCTGATTCTGCGAGAACAGGCATATCTATAAACTCATAACCCTCAGCTTTTTTCGCGTGAGCTTTAGTACTTTCAACCATATTTTTAATATATTGTGCCGTACTGTATGAACAGTCAAATCCTCGCCAGAATTCATAAAAATACTCCTTTAGAGTGGAACATCCACTAAAATATCTAGTAACAATATGTTGCTCCAAAGAGAATGAGGTAAATGGATGTCCCTTACGAGTATTCCAGTATTTTATTGATCTAACTAGTGGCTTAATTTGATAGTTATTGTCCTTATTTTTATCTTGGAGTAACTTATTGGCCCCATAAGGATCTGTGGCTGTCCATTCAAGCCAAGATGACGCTGGTGAAGGAATCTGGTAACCGTAATTATAAATTGCTGGCACAAGTTCAAAATTAATGTGGTTTAAAGATAGAACAATTGTTGGATGTGACTGGCGAATTTCTGACGTAGAGTATCTTTCTTCTACAAAACGCCTAAGACTATTAAGATAAGTTTGTGGCTTCTTCTGATTATCAGATGTATTGAACACGACCATATAATCTATATCAGAGTGGCTATCTGCCTTGCGCGGAAGAATTGTGCCACGAGTACTAGAACCAAACTGAAAATGCGTTGTTACTGTGCTACCAAAGTGTAAATTTAGCCTTGATGAAAGCGTGTTGATAGAAGTAGTAATACTCGACTTTTCTGTTTCAGATAAGACGAGAGTGCTTGCTAGACTTGTTAGGTGAGAATTTACTGACATAGTTCCTTAATCTTGAGATGATTAACCGACTTTCCGATAAGAATACCCGGCCTTTTTCACGTACCGATCTAGATATGAACCGTGTGAGCTAGCTGACATTAAACCAGAATAGACTGATGACGGAACACCTGAATATTGGTAAATGCTATCATTAAGAAATTCAACCTCTAACGTTTGAGTAGTTAGTGCATATCCAACCGATGCAAGATTTGATGATGACACAGGCGTTCTATCCATTAACTCTCCTTCTGAATATATTTTTCTAAGTATGAATTAAGCATCAAATTTTGACGTATAAGTCCGGCATTCTATTCTATTTATGTCCCAATACTCTAAACAGATGTTATAGAACTTTATACGTCAAATTCTGTGAGTCCATCGTGGAACACCATTACGTGACAAGTAACTAACTAAGTTCTTGGGAGTGTAATTTAAGCCGGGAAACCCTCTAAGTGAAAGGGATTGAGGGTTTGTGCTTTTAGTGACTGACGGGCGAGGGGAAGATCACCCATGTGGTCGACAACCCACTCAAATAGATCAG